>JADHOA010000029.1 GCA_016779185.1 Rubripirellula sp. | reverse complement strand
TTGCTCGCTAACGGAATGATTAGCCCCGAAGATGTCCATCTCTACAAAATCACCGATTCGGTTGATGAAACGATCCAAGAAATCCTTAACTTCTATCGTGTTTATCACAGTATGCGATACGTTAAGGATCAATTAGTTTTCCGTCTCAAAAAACGCTTGAGCGATCAACAACTCGGACAGATTCGAGAGCAGTTCTCGGATATCCTTCTAAAAGGAACCTTTGAACAAACCAAGGCGTTATCGCTTGAAGCTGGCGAACCCGAACTAGCGGGCTTTCCTCGCCTCGTTTTTCATTTTAATCGACGTGACATCGGTCGTTTGCGAATGCTGATTAATGCGATTAACAGGTTTGACCGGTGATTCAACGACGTTTTTGATCGCGTACCGGTTCCTTGACCCGCAAACGAAACCACTGCTCTCAGGAATTGCAAATCCAACTTTCCCATAAAAAAACCGCGTGCTCAAAATGGAGCACGCGGCATGTGCGATTGATACGCCAGCGAAAATCAGTCTTCTTTGGCAGGTGCTTGCTGAGCAGGCTGGTTAAGGCCCGGGCGAACTCGTTTGTTAATATCCGTTTCCAGAACACCAAAGACGGCTTCATGTCGAGCTACCGACATTTGCAGCGCAGCCAAAAGACGTTTTGCAGTATAGAAGTTAACAATGATCCGCTGCTTGACCTGAATAGGGTCTTTGGGCACACCGATTGGCTGTGGGTTCAAACCAAAATCAACGATCAGTTCCTCTGGTGATCCGGTCACGCGGCAAAAGTTTGCGTACGTTGCCAGAGCGTTGTCGTCGTTAACCTGAACCTGCACAGGCTGTTGTGTCTGCGCCTGTTCTGCGGCGGGCTTGGACTTATCCGAATCTTTACTGTCAGCCATTCAATTATCTCCTCGAATTGACAAAGCAATTATAGTTTAAACATTGGTTTGGTAAGGCAACGATTCGATCGAGTTGCCAGCACATCACAGAGTCACTATTTCTAGTGTCAGGTAAGCGACGATTGATCCTACATCCACTGAAAGGGGTTTATCAAAAACGGCTAAAGATCAAAAGAGAAACTTCGACGGGTTTTAAAAAAACTCGCAATCTTTCTGCCACGCAGTCACGACCGGTTGTTCAGATTTCAAAGTTGAACGTTTGCGCCACAACACGCCACAAACGAGAACCCAACGACATTGGATCTACATGCACTTTAGCGGATCCTCGATAACCAGGACGCAGCGTTAGTCCAGTCTCAACTAGGGGAACACGAGCCTGATAAGAAATACTTCGTGGTTTCACTTGTCCCGTTGCTGGGTCAATTTCCGTCTGTAAATCGCCGCCCGTTTGACTCGCCATGGATAGCGAAGTTGCTGATATTGGCTCACTCGATTTTTCCGTGATTTCACCGTGGTAAGTCGATTGCCTTTCCGCATCCAATTTAATGTCAACTTCTTGACCAACCTTTACCAGCTGAACATCACCTTGATCGACCACGAGCACGGCTTCAAATGCCTCGGGATTACCGATGTCGCAAATCACATCTTCGGCTGTTAACATTGCGCCGCGATTGCGTTCTTCAAGCGGAGAGCCCTCCCAAGTAGGTAACCTTCCATCATCTTGATTACCGGTCGGTCGATCCATCGGTGGGATCACGTACCCTGTTCGCGGCGCACGCACCGTTAATTCCCCAATCTCCTCCTCCGTCTTGGTTCTCAAGACCCGTATCGCGGCAAGTAGCTCTTCCTGCGTATCAATCTGGGCCTTCAAGGAGACATCGCTGCGACTTCGATACGACAGGTTCTGCAGCTCCACCTCTGCGATGCGCTGACGACCGGTTAGATCGGCTAAGCGGATTTCCAAATCTGGATTTCTCAAAATCGCAACCGCATCATCCTGCGTTACATACTCACGAGGCGACACCGTCCATTCAATTTGTCCGGGTGTGCCGGCATACACTGTTCCAGCCTGACTTGGACGAATTTCGAGAGCGCAGTCAATGTGATGGGGCAATGGGACGTAACAAACAAGTGCTAAAATCGCCGCCAATACTCCGAGAGAAACCAGTAGTGGGGTTCGCTTCACTTTCGACAATCTCCCAGGGGTACGACAAAACTTCCACGTTTGAATGATTGGCTGCATGACCAATCCCGCAAAACCAACCACCGCAACCATACGACCGATTGCCTGAAGCCCGTAAGGCTCCAAAACCTTGATGACAAACCAACAAATCGAAAAAACCACAACCCAGCGATAGATCACGCTCGCGACAGTAAAAGCACCGAATAAAACCTTTCCCCTTGTTGGCAAGAACGGATCATCTTGTAATTCCAAGCCCAAACAGGTCTTCTGGAAACCACGCTTCAGAACTTCCGTACTCTTCTGTCGAAGATTAGGAATCTCCAAAGCATCCATGAGGATGTAATAGCCGTCAAAACGAAGTAAGGGATTGCCGTTTACCAAAACCGTACTAACTGCATTGAGAAACATCATATTTAAGCAAAGATCATTGACCGTTGTTCCCTGTTCGGTGAACCACCAAATGAATGTTGCAACCGATGCCAAAAACATCTCGACGTAAATACCCGCAGCGCCAATCCAGACTCGTTTCCATTTATTGGGTAACATCCATGAGTCAGAAACATTGCAGTAAAGACATGGTGTAAAAACCAGCAACATGAATCCAATTTCATGACACTCACCACCGAATTTTTTGCAACTGAGTCCATGCCCAAATTCATGCAAAACTTTAACAACTGCCATGGTGATGGCGAGTATGAACCACCTATCGGCCGCAAAGAATTGCTGGAACGTTGGTAATCGTGAATAGACGGTCTCGTATTGTGAAGCCAATAAAAGCGAAGCTGCAAGAAACAAAAAGAAAAATCCGATGAGCGCTGGCACGGTGAATAACCAGCCAAACCACGGAATGAGTCCGTTAAGGATCTTTTCCGGATCAAACCCTCGATAGCGGATGGCAAAGACGTTGGTGAACTTGCCCATCAGTTCTTTGTTGTTTTTCTTTCTTCCCCGTTCGCGAAGTGACTTTCCTTGACCCGGCGAATTACTGATCACCAACCCGCTACGATGCAGCATCCCGATAAATTGCTGCAGGTCACCAAACGTGATTTTCTGTGGAGCGAATCTTCGCTCAAATCCATCCTTGATTTGCTGTAGGCTAACATGCCCATCGAGCATCTTGAGGATGAAATACTCTTCCTCGTGAAATCGAAAATACTGCAAACCAACAGGTTCTTTGACAACCCAGTAGCCTGTTCCCTGATACCGCTGCCGGTTTGCGGATAGGTCGGGACGTCTGCGCACCGTCAGCGGTCTTGATGAACTGCTGACCAGAGATTCCGCAAGCGTTGCCATAACAGGAATTGACTAAGAGTATAAAACCGTCAGCAAAAAGAACTTGTCTACCGTTCAAAGTTAAAAAAATTAGGGTGTTTTTGGGATCTTAATCGATGCACGCATTCCAGGTTTGATCAACCAATCCACAACCTTCCCAGATTGCTCGTCTTTAATTGGCTGATTTTCAATTTCTACCCAAACGCGATGACGATTGTTCAGGTCAATCTCCATACTGACGTAGCCGAGTTTGCCGTCAATCTGAATGATCTTGTCTGGATCAACATCGTTTTCAATCACGACCTTTACCGGAGTGCCTTGACGAACCATGCTTCGATAACTCAATGCATCGATGTCACCTTCTACTCGAAGACGGTCCATCTGAATCAACGTCGCGATTGGGGAACCCGGCTGTAACCATTCACCCAATTGAGCCAATCTTGCTTCAATAAAACCAGTAGACGGTGTTTTGACCTGCCTTTGTGTTAGTTCAAATTCCGCTAATTGTCGCTCACTTCGTTTTGCAATCATTTGAACCTCTGCGATTTTTTTCTGCATCACAGCAAGTTCAATTCTCAGTTGCGCTCGTTTTGCTTCGAGACGTTTTTTTTCCATTTCCCAGTAAGGAATCGCACCTTCTTTCCTCAAATCCTTATAAGCTTCGGCTTCAGCGCTAGCGAGTTCTTCAGCATTCTCTGCATCTTCGAGGTTAACCTCGTTAGCAGCATTCATCACCGCCTCTTTTTCCTCTGCTAGTTTTAACTCAACAGCAAGCGCAGCGGCCGTATCATCGATGACTGCGATTAGCTGTCCCATTTCGACCGTATCACCTTCCTCGAAATGCAATGCGGTGAGAACACCCTCCGAACGGGCTGCGAGATTGACCTTACTGATGTATTGGACAAGACAATTCTCAGCTTGAATGGATGGTCTGGATTCTGGTTCCGCTACAGTAGTTTGCTGAGCAACGCAATCATTGATTGAGCAGAGGGCAATGACGCACATGCCAATGAGAATAATGAAAGATCTTGATTGCATCTTGTGTTGACTCCGAATGAACCGCTGCGGAAATCATCAGACTTTCCGTACGCTTTTCACAAATGGCTTAGAAAAAGAACTTACAGCACCATTCATAGATTTCGTGAAAGAAAACAAATCCGCTGCTTCGACGGCCACAGTAGATTTTTGCAATCACTTTTGCACCAGGACGAGGCTGCAACTCGCGAAGCATTTCTTGAGAAGGAATCGCCCGCATTTTGATAATCGCTCCATGCTCCTCATCGGCATCTGCTCTCATCGAGATACTATCGAGTGCCAGCTTGGCATCAAGTGGCACATCGGGATCGGTGGCAAGGATATAGCTGACGGTCAGTTGATCACCATCCCCAAGGTTCTGATTCTTGACGTACTGATCTAGATGCCCTTCTCGTTTTTCTGGCAATTCAACTTCGAGCACAAGCGGCTCGTTAAGATCGGCGACTTCCAGTAACACCTGACCGGTGACAATCGGTCGGCTGCGCAACGTTTTTTCGACATCCCAGGAAACGATGCGTCCCTTGATCGGAGACCGAACTTCTAACTCACTCATTCGTCGCAGGTAGAGCTGTTCCTTCTTCCTCAAAACTTGAAACTCCGTCTCTAGCTTGATTTGCTCGGCTTCAAGTGCACGGCGTTCGGATAACTCGTTATTCCGAAGACGCATTTGACCCTGTACTCGCCGTTCCTCGACTCGATTGGTCGAAATCTGACCCACTACCTCGGTCAACTGTATCTCAAGATCGCGATTAATCATTCTCACGAGCAAGTCGCCAGGATCGACCGGGTCATCATGGTCAACTAGCACCTCAAGGACTTCGCCGTCGATTGGTGCGAAGATTTCCCGGCGTTGCATGGGCACCAATGTGCCTTCCGCTTCGAGATTGAAATCTTTCTTGATGAAGATCAACCCGAGAATGACGGCGGATAATAAACCCAAAATCCCTAACGTCTTTGGAAGCGTTCTAGCACGCAAAACCCACGATGCGCGGCCGAGTGCGCGCCACAGCGGCATGAGAAATAAGTTGCTGTGAGACATCGAATTGGCGATCGCACGAGTTCCGTGCTCATACACCAGATCGCAACGAGCCTTAAAGATCTCTGGAGGAATTGCACTCTCGATCTGTTCAATAATCAGTGCCCCGATGACTTCGCCGCGATGTGCGTTATCTCGATCAATTTCCCCCGCAGCACCCTGATCCTGACTGACTCCCAGTCGTCGCTCGGGTTCTCGCAGTGGCAGCACTGCGATATTTCGGCCATAGCTCTGATCAACGTAATCCTCGAGTGCCTCCTCGATCTGAGGTGGTAGATCCTCTGTCGATCCGTCGTGCCACAACGGTTCACCAGCTGCGACCACCGTGGTGGCGAGATGGTTCAGTGCAGCGACAATGTTTGATCGATTCTCAATCGTATCTTGCCCGCTGATCGCTTGAACGCGGCATTTACGTCCCTTCTTAATCGCAACACTTACTCGGTCACAACCAATTAGACGTCGACCATCGTTCGCTACGATGTAGGCTGTTTCTTTCAGGTCCAGCGATTCATGTGAAGCTCGAGCAAAAGCGTCGGCTTGCTGCCAAAGTGTTTGCCGATCCCCAAGGGTTCTTAAGGTTTGACCTCGCAACCACTCGGCAGCCAAATCACACATCTGCTGCACAAAACGTAGATAGCCACGCTGCGTATCCGGTGCAGTATCGGGTCTTTGAAAGACCTCGATCAATCCATCCTGCTTCTCGTCATGCTTGAGCGCACCCAATACCAAGAGGTACCTTGTCGGATTGCCTTCACCATCGCCATCCGTTGTACCGGAGTAGGGTGGAACCAGGATCGACTGTCCGCTTCTGGCCACACGTTCGATTAACCGCTGATGTTTGATTCCATCCTCATTGTCCTGGTTCAGCAGAGGTTGCTCGGTATTGACTTGATATTGCAATCGCAACTTGCCGTTATCGTCCAACAGCCAGATCGCTCCACCTGCAGCAGCAAGCGCAGTGATGATTCGGGTTAATAGCCCGGAATAGAATTCGTCTGGTGTTGCGCCGCTTTTTGCTAACTGCGCAATCTCATTCACCAACCCACGAATCTGGGCCTTTGTCTCCTCAACCGTTTGCTGATTAGCCGTCATTTGCGTTTCAGGGACGAGAACGGATTACTGGTCATATCGCGGAACACTAGAGAAAAATGACTCTCGCCGCCAGTTGATCTTGCGGTGATTTTTTCGACCCCACGATTTTTTCGAGTCACCGATTGTCCGACGATTCACGGATTATACATTATGTATAATCAAGTTCCAGCAAAACCCGATTTTGCTTCGGAAAACCAAACCTTGCTAGCAAACATGCGGCCTACACCAATCAGCAAACACCAACCGTTCCATGGCACTTCACGAACAAGACAGTTCACTGGACCGTTTGGAGCAAGAGCTCAACCGGCTACATCGTTCGATACGCCTGTCGATCCAAGGGTACTTAAAACCTTTTGAGGGAACGTGTTACGCGACACTCAAAGAAAACCAATTAGCAGCGAGCACCATCCATCAACTTCTTGATCGCTACGGACTTCGCATCCGATGCCCAGAATGCGGCAATCCCGCTATCCTCCGTGTTTCTGCGAGAAAAAATGCCAATGCTGGCGTCTTTGTTTTTGATCATTCTGTCAAAGGTAAACGTACCTTCCATGGTGGACGGGGCGTATTCCCATTCATGCGACTCGTCGAGAAACCGAGACGCAAGCCTTGATTGGTAAGTTCATCGTGTGTCGTGTTTTCTGCAAATGCCACACACTCGCAATCTGCCCCACCAACCAACCTATCGAAAAGTTGATCATGGAAATCCGAAGAGACAGGGCATTAAAGTTACTTAGCCAATGTCGGGGCGATGAAATATGGAGCGTGCAGCACTGCCTCGATCAGGGAGTTCCCAAAAGTTGGGTGGATGAACTTTCTGACGCCTATGAGTCAGGATACCGGTCGGACTCGCAGACCATTTACGAAAATGGCCAAATGACCAACCAGTACCATGGCGTTCGCGATCTTGATCTTGCAGTTCGAATTGCACAATGTCTCGGCATTTCGATCGACTCAATGCAGATCGAGTTGATGGATCGTCTTTCTGCCGTGGTCGCGATTAAACAGGCGGTCATGGAAGATTAATTTGCAGGATCAAACAGGTCCGCTTGTATCACGGAAGGCCAAAAGGTGGCACACCGATTCCATTGCCTGATTCGTACCGAGCATTGGCAATCGCTGAAACTAGCGTTAACCATCACAATCGTCGCAACCGACATCAAAAGACACATATTCGTCTTCTGCAGCACCAACACTCGTCATTCCGTTGCTGGCTAACCTAATCTTAGGCAACGGGTGGGTTTCACGAGATTTCATCGACGATGCGCACCACCTGAACTGCTATCCATTATTGCCATCGATTCTGGTATGAAAACTTGGCGATGATCGGCTTATTGCAATCCGGTGTCACGAGGCCACTAGCTGACCAATCACCCTTCTCTCATTACGCGCAGTAGTTGCTCGAAGAATGAATCCATCGACTTTCACGCAATCAAATCCTGCTGATCGCCTGGGTCAAACTGATTATCAAGCTTGCGTTACCATCATCGATGATGAGCGAATCAATATTGAAGTGGTAAAAGCCTATTTGAATGAAGCGGGTTTCTCGAATTTTCGTTCCACGACTGATTCGCGATGTGCTTTGGATTTGATGGATCAGAATCCACCGGACATCCTGTTACTTGATATCAATATGCCGCATCAAACTGGACTCGATATCCTGAGTACCATGCGGCAGTTAGAACGGTACCGACGAACTCCTGTGCTCATTCTTACGGCGGCAGATGACCCAGAAATAAAATTAGAAGCTCTAAGACTCGGTGCATCCGACTTTCTTGCCAAGCCTGTTGATCCGTCCGAGCTAACACTTCGGATGGAAAATGTTTTGGCGGTGAAAGCCTATCAAGATCATCTTGCTAAACACTCTGAGATGCTCGAAGAAAAAGTTCGAGAACGCACTCGTGAGCTTGAAGAGTCATGGCAAGAGGCGATCCATTGCTTAGCGAGGGCAGGAGAGTATCGCGACGATGATACCGGTCAGCATGTTACGCGCGTCGGCAGATACACACGCATTCTGGCCGAAGAATTGGGCTTTGACCGCGAAGAGGTGGAACTGATCGAGCAAGCCGCAAAACTACATGACGTCGGGAAAATTGGAATCCCAGATGCGATCCTACACAAAGCTGGGAAACTCGATGCAAATGAATATGCGGTGATTCAGCAGCATTGCGGAATCGGACGCGAAATCATGAATCCCGATCCTGATGAGGAACTGACACTACGTCAGCACGCGACGATCGGTCCCAAAATACTTGGCCCCACCCGTTCACCACTCTTGCGACTTGCATCAACCATCGCTGGCTCACATCACGAAAAATGGGATGGATCAGGTTATCCATTGGGACTTCAGGGGGAAGACATCCCTCTTGAGGGTCGGATTGTTGCGGTAGCAGATGTGTTTGATGCGCTGAGTTCTCCCCGTCCCTACAAAGATGCTTTCTCATTTGAAAAATGCATTCAAATCCTTGAGGAGGGAAGAGCCAAACACTTTGACCCCGCAGTATTGGATGCCTTCCAACGCAGGAGAATTGACATCATCGCCATACTAAACGAGTACGCGGATCAGCGAACTGAAGCGAAAAGCTAAGGGCTCACCTGCTTTCAGAGACAAGAGTCTTTTCGCAAGTGAAGATTCAAATTCAAATACCTTCGACGATCGAAAACTCAGCGTAGACCGGTAACTGACCACTAACCGCCTCTGCTTCGACCGGATTAAGATCCAAGATTCGAGGGTAATCAAAGACACCACCGCGACCGATCGACTCGACTGTCACCTGATCATCTACCAAGATATTGCTGGTTTGATACTTGCCAAACACATCCGTCGCGCGACCTCTGACCGCGGCAAACATATTCTCTCTGCCGATACTTGGAATCAAATAAGCATCATCCGCCTGAAACAGTCCTGCAAGAACGACGTCATCTTCGCCGCGTCCATCGTTCCGAACAGAATCAATCACTTCGGATAGCATCTCAACTTCAGCCGGTGCATTGGATAGATCAAATCGGATATTCACCAGCGAAAATGTCCATGCACGACTAACATTTGGTTCAGACGTACGAAACCACGCAACGAGCGGATCGTAGGTGAGGCGATTTGTCGGATCCTGAATCGTGTAGGTTTGACGTCGATCGACCCGAAGTCGAGACGTATCGAAGATAAAAGCCAATTGCTCAGGCCTATCTTTGGGACCAGTGGGCTCACCTATCACGTAGTCGTAACGAGTTTCTCCGTGGTTAACGGCATCCACTAATCGAGGGATTAAATCTCGTTCGATCGATGCAATTTGCTGGAGTGCGATGAGGTCAAAGTTCCGAATCACCTTAGCGAGATTCTGTCTAGCAAGTGTGTTGGACAGCTTGGTAGGGCCGAACCCGTCCAACGCCCACGAAGCGATCTTAAGATTCGCTGGCGAGGCAAAATCAGATGTCCCAAAATTGACGGTTGACGAGACATTACCAGAGTCAGTGACCAACCTTCGCTGGCCCCCAAGTCCAGCCTCACTCGATCCGAGCCAATCGGTAGCGGTCGCAAAGTCACCTGATGAAGCATTCGATTCAGGTAAACCCGTGCCCGTTAACCACTCTGATTGATCCGAAGTAGTTTTTGGCAGGATGACCAGATCCCCAAGCCCATCGATTTCATAGTGTCGAACGAAATACCAGCCGCCGCCGACGAGCAGCAGCACAATCAATGCTGCTTGTATCGGATGGCCGCGGTCGGACTCGGACATGATGACGTGATCTTGCTAGGGTCGGAACGAAAAACAAAACTGCGCTTCTCGGTAGACCAACAATTCGTTTTGGTCAAACCGGTCTGCGTCATCTCCGCTTATCGATCCGCGCGTCGGCATTGCTGCTCGAAGAATCAATAGGAAGCCCAAAAAAAAGCCTAAACCCAAGTATTGATCACTTCGTACGGTGTAATCGTTAATGCCGGAAAAACCTTCGGGACAGTCCCGAGGAAAAAAACGTTCCCCGTAGCGTTTCGAATGCGCAAATTTGCAAACGTAAAAATGTCGAAAAAATAGGGTGTAGATCGCCTGAATCGACGATCCGGTTCCTGACTGAACATGAAAAGCTAGTTATCTTGAAACCAAGTAGGGCAACTCGCATGCGTCAATGCATCGCTGGGAAATGAGAAATCAATCTTCCCGCATCGACCGAGCAATCCTTTCGCGAGAAATGAAAGCGGCAGCGAGTGTTCCAACTGACCAAAGGTCAAACAATCAACAAACCATGGTGCCCGCCGATCGGGCCTATCATTTTCTCAACCCACCACACGACTCCACCTGAGTAACGATCCCGTGAGCCAATCAATTAGCGTCGAAGTCCCTACCGTCGGCGAGTCCATCAGTGAAGTACAGATCGGCCAATGGTTGAAACAGGAAGGTGACTGGGTTGCCGAAGGGGAGGATCTAGTAGAGATCGAGACCGAAAAGGCTTCCGTTCAGATTCCAGCACCAGCCTCTGGCGTGCTTCAGGGCATCCTCAAGACGACCGAGGACTTTGCAACCGTTGGAGAAGTGATTGCGTCCATCGCACCTTCCGATGCTCCAACTGAAGGTGGAAAGGAAACCGCAACTCCAGAGGCTTCGCCGCAGGATACAGCACCGAGTGTGACGCCAGCCTCAAACACCGAGACTTCCTCCGCAAAGTTTGTGATGCCAGCGGCACAACGACTGCTCGATGAACATCGTCTTGATGCCAGTACAATTCCAGCCTCAGGTCCGGGTGGCCGGCTCTTGAAAGAAGATGTCCAGGCCTACCTAGCCAACCAGACTGCTCCAACAACCGCTGCTCCGGCACCAGCGCCGTCTCCAGTGCCACGTCCTCCTCAAACATCTACCTCGCTCGCTGCAGCGACGCCGAGATCTTTATCAGCAGACAGGCCACATCGCAGCGAAGAGATGAAGCCACTCAGTATGCTGCGTCGCACGATTGCAGCGAGACTTGTCGAGGCACAGCAGACCGCCGCTCTTCTAACTACATTCAATGAAATTGACATGCAGCCAGTGATGTCAATTCGAAAGAAATATCAAGATCGTTTTGTCGAGCGACATGGAGTGAAACTTGGATTCATGTCTTTCTTTGCAAAGGCGGCCGTGGAAGCGCTTCGCAGGTTCCCCGCGGTCAATGCGGAGATCCAAGGAGATCAGGTGCTTTACCGCCACTACCAAGATATCGGTGTTGCAATTGGTGGTGGAAAAGGCCTTGTCGTTCCTGTTCTTCGAAACGTGGAAAGAATGACGTTTGCGGAAATCGAACTAGCGATTGGTGAATTTGCAAAGAAAGCATCGGAGAATCGCATTCAGGCCGATGATCTGATCGGCGGCACATTCACGATCAGCAATGGTGGAATCTATGGTTCGTTACTGAGTACGCCAATTGTCAATCCGCCACAAAGCGGAATCCTAGGACTTCACTCAATCCAACAAAGGCCAATCGCGGTTGACGGAAACGTTGTGATTCGCCCCATGATGTACGTTGCCTTGACTTACGACCACCGAATCGTAGATGGACGCGAGGCAGTTGGATTCCTGAAAACCATCAAGGACGTGATTGAAGATCCGTCGCGTCTGTTTCTTGAGCTCTAATACAACGCTTACACCTATCGATCAGAGACTGATAAAATATGAACGAACCACCGCACAACGCAGTGGTCGATCATCCCATTGAGGATCGATTCGTTTCATATCTCTCCGCTCGCGACTTCATGATTCAACACTCTTCATGAAACTGCCCGTGGTCAACAGTCTGCCTGATCATCATGGATATTGCTGATAGAACCGGTACAGTATTTTGCCAAATGCCGCATCAGCCTCTGCACAGTATCTTCTGGCTTCTGCCTCGGTTTCGAATTTTGCCTGAGTCTTTGTGTTGTAAATCGCGTGTGTCGCTGCTCAAGCGTTCACTCGCAGCCTTACGACTGGCTGTCTCAATGATTATGTATTCTGCGGTGATAAAACGCTGCGAACACTTTGCCGGTTCAGCCGCCCCTTCGATGACTCACGGGATCGTTTCTTTCTGCTTTTTGTGCTTCTGGATGCAAGATTCTCAACCGGTGGCCGGACAGAGCACTCCAGTTATCTCGACATCCTCACTAACAGAATCAAGTATTGAAGATCGCGCAGAAGCGGCCAACGCCATGCTGAATCGATACTTCGCTCAAGAAACTGACAAGATCACTCAAAATTGCTTTGGTGACGTCCAAACAATTCAAGACTGGGAAAACCAAAAAGACCAGCGTCGCAATGAACTGCTCGAGATGTTGGGACTGTATCCGTTACCAGAAAAAACAAACCTTCAGCCCGTAGTAACCGGCAGCGCCGAAGCGGAAGGAGTCGTGGTCGAAAACCTCTACTTTGAATCATCACCTGGATTGTTTGTGACAGGGAATCTCTATCGCCCCAAAAAACAAACCGGCCCATTACCTGCGGTACTCTATGTATGTGGTCACGGCCGAGTAAAAAAAGATGGTGTCAGTTACGGCAATAAAACTCATTACCAACATCATGGTGCTTGGTTCGCAAGAAACGGCTACGTCTGCCTAACGATTGACACCATTCAGCTAGGGGAACTCGAAGGGATTCATCACGGAACCTATCGAGAAAAAATGTGGTGGTGGAACAATCGCGGCTACACCCCTGCAGGTGTCGAGGCGTGGAACTGCATGCGATCGATCGACTATCTTCAGTCCCGAAGCGAAGTGGATCCAAATCGTATCGGCGTCACCGGACGAAGCGGCGGAGGTGCGTATAGCTGGTGGATTGCGGCAATCGATGAAAGAATAAAAGTCGCTGTCCCGGTGGCGGGAATCACCAGTATGCAGAACCATGTTGTGGATGGATGCATCGAAGGGCATTGCGACTGCATGTTTATGGTGAACACCTATCGCTGGGACTATCCAATGGTTGCTGCGTTGGTTGCACCACGCGCGCTTCTTATCTCTAACACTGATAAAGATCGGATCTTTCCGCTTGATGGAGTAGTCGATGTCCACCGCAAAGTGGCAAGAATCTATGACCTTCATAACGCGACAGAAAAACTAGGGCTTCATATCACCGAAGGCCCACACCAAGACACTCAAGAGCTTAGGATTCATGCATTCCGATGGTTCAATCGCTTTCTGAGGGGCACAGAAGAGTTGATCGATTTACCGGCAACGAAACTTTTTACCCCGGAACAATTGAAGGTCTTCAAAACGCTGCCCGAGAATGAGAGAGTCACTCGTATCCACGAGAGCTTTGTTCCGATCGCGTCTAACCAGTCAGTACCAAACTCATCTGATGAACTCGATTCATTCGCAAAATCATGCAAAGAAGAACTTGTAGACAAAACCTTTTCGGGCTGGAACGGCTTCCCAAACGCAATTGAGCCAAGGTCTTTAAAGTCAATTAAACGTGACGAAATCATCATCCAGGAAATCGAATACAGTAGCGACGAGCTCTTTGAACTTACAATGTTTCGGCTTTCGCTATCGAACTCCAAGACAGATCAAACCGTCGTCACCGTTTTAGACAATCAGAGCTGGGATCGTTTCTCCTCGACGCTGAATCGACTCCTACAGACAAGGCCAGACAAAAAAAGTGATGCCCCCCAAGAAATCGCGGAACTAAAACGGGAATTGCAAGACCACCATTTGATTGTTCTGTCACCGAGAGGAGTCGGGCAGTGCAACTGGCAAGCAGATGAAAGAACCCAGACTCAGATCCGACGACGATTCATGCAAATTGGGCAAACACTTGCGGGAATGCAAATCTATGACCTGATTACTGCGTTCAGAGTCATTCGATCGGTTCCAGATTTCCACACCGATCAATTCCATCTTCAGGCGACAGGAGAAGCCGCAAGCTGGACATTATTTGCGTCTCTATTTGAAGGCGGTTTTGACAGTCTTCAGCTCGCCGAATTACCCACATCTCATCGCTTTGCCCCCGACTTGCTCAATGTCAGTCGCGTTGCAACGCTACCGCAAATAGCCATGATTGCAGCGGCATCAAATCAACACCTTACCGTCACACAATCCGATTCGGAACGAGCGGCGAAGTGGAAGGCATCTTTAAGGCAAAGTGAACTTGCTGATCGATTGATTACCATTCAAGAACCACAATGACCAGCGAATCAATCCAAACAAAGCCCAAGCTTAAAAATGATTCTTGATCAGATCGAGTGCTTATTACTCACCGACCCATCGGATCTTGTCTTGGACGGGTTGCCTCGAACCAGTTGGCCAATCTTGATCCGGATAACCAACGTAAAATAAGCCGAGGGCACGATCCTCTTTGTTTAGCCCCGTGTAGCGAGCCATCTCTTCGCTAATTGCCGCGATGTTAGTAGACCAAAAAGCACAAAGACCATGAGCTGTAGCGGTGAGATGCATATTCTGAACCGCGCAGGCGACGGCTTGTATCTCATCCAACTCGGGAATTTTCTTACTCGGCTGACGTTTCATTCCAATCGCGATCACGACGGGAGCAAGCATCGCATTCTGGCTCATTCCTTCGTACTTGTTCTGCTTGAATGATTCCGCCGGTGTAAGGGTCTTATAAGTCTCCGCTAAAAATTTAGCTAACTTCTCTCGGGCTGATCCCGTAAAAACACTGAATCGCCAAGGTTCGGTGAGCCCGTGCGTTGGGGCCCAATTTGCATTCTCGAGCATTTCTTGAATCACCGAGGGATCCACTTGCTTATCAGCCATCATTTTTGGCTTGAGGGTACGACGATCCCTGATGACCTGATTGACAGAATCGATTAACGACACCTTAACATCCTTCTAAGTACTAGTCTTGCTCAACACTCGAAAGTAACTTCATGATCAAATCACAAAGCTTGTCTTAGCAAACGATTCGGATTGTCCTCGAACCAAGCTTGAACTTGTTCATCCGATACCTGCAACTCACTCTTCAAGAAATGAATCATTTTCGGGAAGGGGGTAGCACAACCAGCGAAATGCGTGCGGCACGCTGCCCAAGCCGCACCGTCATCATCAACCTCCACCGATTGCCCCGACAACTCATACTGTCCGGGTCCCAAACCTGCTGCACTGATCGCATCGGTCACGATGATGATGCGATCACTCGATAAGCAGCGGAGGTAATTACCAAGTGCCACTGCGGGAACATGGTGACCATCCGCAATGAATGAGACAAACAGACGATCACGCAAGCTTAACACCCTTTGGATAATGTTATCGTGCCGCGGTAAATACGCTGGGCAACCATTTCCAAGGTGGGTGTAAAGCGTTAGGCCCTGATCAATCGCACACGATAACTGATCGCGAGTTGCATCGCTGTGGCCCGCCGCCACAACGATGCCTTGATCTGCGAGGAATCGTGTCACGGCTCCTCCCGGATCGACCTCGGGTGCCAAGGTCACCATTCGAACCCAGCCCTTACCGCAATCAATTAACTCTGCCGCCTTCTCGATCGTTGCAGCAATGGCTGCATCCTTCGGATGTGCTCCGATATATCCATCAACAGGACTTAAGAAGGGACCTTCGAGATGAAGCCCTAACACCTGTGATTTCGATACCAAACCACGTTCCAACCAACTTGCAAATCGATCAATCTTTTGAAGCATCTGCTCCCAGGACGCAGTGATCAAAGTGGGAAGAAAACGATCCGTCCCATCGTCACTTATGCGATCGGCCGCCTGGATAAACTCCTCAAGGGTGAGATTCAACGAGTTAAAATCGACCCCCGCGTAACCATTGACCTGTAAATCAACGTAACCGCTCATACCGCTCGTTCCAACTCGGCCAACTTGGTGTCACTCAACTTTGATGCAGCGGCTTCATCAATGATCAGGTTTGTGGCAGCGTGTGTTCGAAGAATACTTGCAGGAACATCTGGATTAATATCTCCCTCAAGCGTGTCCCGGACGGCCTTTGCCTTCCTTTGATCGGGAACACTACAGTAGATTTTCTCTGCCTTGAGTATCTGCTGAACCGACATACTCATTGCATGCGTCGGTACATCACCTAACGAATCAAACCAACCTTCTCCGACCTGCTGCATACGACACGGCTCATCAAGTTCAACCACTAGGTATGGCGATTTGGTTTCAAAGTCAGCAGGCGGATCATTAAAAGCGAGATGCCCATTTTCACCGATTCCGACCAGTGCGACGTCAACTCGCGTATCGGCAATCAGATCACCGACTCGTCGAATCGTCTCGGCGTGATCACCCAATCCATTAAGATAGTGAAAATCCGATAGTTGAACGCGTTCTACAAACCGTTCCCGCAGGTATCGACAAAATGAAGCGGGATGATCATCAGCAAGACCAACGTATTCATCTAAATGGAAACCCTGAACTCGACTCCAATCAATACCTTCCTGTTGGACCAGCGAATCAAGCACTTCAAATTGCGAGGCTCCCGTGGCGACCACCAGATTGGCAGATCCATTTTTTTCAATTGCGGATATCAAATCAGCTGCAGCATGTTTTGCTACCCAGCGACCCATCTCTTCCCGAGTGCTAACTAAAATTGTGCGCATTTTGATCTCATTGATTCCCTAGCAAGGCTAAACTATCGGCTCGCCGACGCGTATTCGCAATAACTGAATGGCACCATTGTTGACGCTATTGAGATAGATTGCGAGACCCTTCGCACACGCGAACACGATGATTCACTACTCGTTTTTTAGAGGCCGATTGTGAGACCTGCTATTATTTTTTCCGTTCTCGCACTGCTAACAAACGAAGCGATATGCCAATCTCCCAGGGTGCGAGTTGAACACACCCCATCGGAGGACATTCGTACAAAACCCGCTAAGACACTCAACGATCACTTCCCATTTACCGTTCCATCCGATGCCGGCGCATGGCACGAGCGTGCCGAAGTTTTACGTCGACGGATACTCGTCGCAACCGGCCTTTGGCCGATGCCCGACAAAACACCACTCAACGCAGTGATACACGGGAAATCCGAAAGAGATGGCTTTTCGGTTGAAAAGGTCTACTTCGAGAGCCTACCGGGTCACTACGTGACCGGTCTACTTTTCAGGCCAACTGGCGAAGCCAGCGTGCAGCGACCAGGAGTCCTCTGTCCACATGGGCATGGCGGAAGAATGCAGTCGCACTCTGATGCAGAACTTGCGTCACAAATCAGTCAGGGTGCTGAGCATTTCCAGGAATCAGGTCGCACTCCTAAAATTGCCAGATGCGTTCAGTTGGCGAGAATGGGATGCGTTTCTTTTATCTTTGACATGCTTGGCTATGAAGACTCCGTTCAAATTCCTTACGAAGTTTCGCATCGCCATCAGAATCCAAGGCCAGAGGAACGGACAAAAAAAGGTGAGCCGTGGATCTTCTTCAGCCCCGAGGCAGATCTACGATGTCAATCCATCATGGGATTACAAACGTGGAACGCAGTTCGGGCTTTGGATTTCCTCGAATCACTTCCAGATGTTGATCCCAATCGCTTAGCGGTTACGGGTGGGAGCGGCGGCGGCACTCAGTCAATTCTATTGGGTGCCATCGACGAACGCGTCAAAGTCTCATTTCCCAACGGCATGGTTTCCACTTCAATGCAGGGAGGTTGTTACTGCGAAAACTGCAATCTTCTAAGAATTGACACCGGCAATGTTGAACTAGCAGCTCTATTTGCTCCCCGGCCGCAAGCGATGACAGCTGCGGACGACTGGACCCGCGCAATGATGAAAGACGGATATCCTGAACTTCAGTGGTTATACGCCATGATTGGAAACCAAGAGGACGTTTACTGTCGACCAATGCTGAACTTCAAGCACAACTACAACTACGTCACTCGCGCAACGATGTACCAATGGATGAACAAGCACCTAAATCTTGGACTTGACATTCCTGTAATCGAGCAAGACTTCAAAGCGTTGACCACAGAAGAATCATCGGTCTGGAATGAAGAGCATCCTGCTCCAACCCAGACGGGAATACCTCATGAAAAAGCGGTATGCAAATGGCTTGACGATCAGTCGACAAGCATCCTTAGCCAAGCTTACCCCACCGACGAAAAATCCTTTCAACAATACAAGGAATGGTTCGGTCGCGCATGGGAAATCATTTTTGATCAAGGCTTGCCAGTTTCGACTTCGTGGACTGAACTTGGAGCCACAACCTCCGAGGGATTAAGTATATCTCGAGTGATTTTGAACTGTTCTTCTCGTGGCACCCAAATCCCCTTGCTTGTACTCAACAAACAAGAAAAACCGAGTGGCTTGATTGTATGGACCACACACGTTGGCAAAGATGCTGCATTCAATGTCGATGGAACACCAACAAAGGATCTTCTTGATCTACTGAATCAAAATCTCATCGTTGTACTCCCTGATTTGATTCGTCAAGGTGAATGGTCGGGAGATCAATCCTCGGAAAATGGACCGAGACTTGTTGAGGACCAACGAGCTTACTCCGCTTTTTCTTATGGATACAATCGGTCCCTACCTGCTGAGCGTTCCTCCGATCTACTCACCGTGATTGCAGCCACCAAAGAAAAGATCAACAGCGACGGGCATTCGATTCCGCTTTATCTTTTAGGGGATCGACGCACCGCGTCTTGGGCGGTGCCAGCTGCTGCAATCGCCGGGTCCGTCATTGACCATGCAATTCTAAGAACCGATGGATTTCGATTTAGCGACATCGATGACTTCAAAGCGGAAGAATTCGTACCCGGTTCCGCAAAGTATGGCGATCTACCATCGCTTTTAGCACTGCGTTCGCCGCATGCCACAACGATCGTCGGGGAAAAACAAATTCCAACGGTTGTGTCAGACGCCTACCAATCTCAACATGCCGAAAAAAATTTAAAGCTACAAGGCAATCTCGATTATCGGTCAATCAATCAAAATTGAAACTGGACGTCTGAATCAACTAACGCGACGAATAAATTAAAATGCGTGTCTTGAATGAATCGAAGCAAATCTGTTTCAACGGTCTACTGGTTGTATTCTTTGCCGGGGCTTTTGCGACACAGGCAATTGCGTCCGAAAACGACTTCCCCAAATTATTTAACACGGAACCCCTCGATGATGCGGGTTTAATGCCCGCGGAACAGGCGGCCAGAAGCATCCAATTACCCAGTGGATTTCAAGCCAGCCTTTTTGCCTCTGAACCCGACATCCAGAACCCCATCGCGATGACATGGGACTCGGCTGGTCGTTTATGGATTGCTGAAAACTACACCTACGCCGAACGAAAACAAAGGTTCCAATTGAATCTGCGTGATCGTGTCATCGTTCTTGATGGAACCACCAAAGGTCGTCTTACCAAGCGCACAGTATTCACCGATCAAGTGCAGATGCTTACGGGAATCGAAGTAGGTCTCGACGGTGTCTGGCTGATGTGCCCACCGCAATTGCTATTCATTCCCGATCGCAATCATGATGACATTCCTGATTCAGAGGCGCAAGTCGTCTTAGACGGATTCGAAGTTGCTAACCAAAACTATCATAATTTTGCAAATGGATTGCGATTTGGACCTGATGGCTGGCTGTATGGAAGGTGTGGTGGTTCTTGCCCGGGTCGGATTGGACTTCCCGGAAGCCCTGATCATGAACGGATGGCATTAGAAGGTGGAATTTGGCGTTATCACCCAAGTCAAAAATTGTTCGAAGTTCTGACTTCTGGAACGACGAACCCATGGGGACACGACTGGAATGATGTGGGTGAAGCTTTTTTTGTGAATACCGTCAACGGACATCTTTGGCACCTCATTCCAGGCGCACACTTCACTCGTCCTTTCACTCTAGATCCCAATCGGAAAACATTTGAGCTAATCGATTTTCACGCTGACCATTGGCATTTCGATACAGGAAAAAACTGGACCGATTCTCGAGATGGGGCCGCAAACGAATTTGGTGGTGGGCACGCTCATATCGGCACCATGATTTATCACGGTGACAATTGGCCAGCACCGTATCAAGGCAAGCTATTCACCCTCAATATGCATGGTCGACGCGCGAATCAAGAACGCTTAGAGCGATTGGGAAGCGGTTATGTTGCCAAACACGAAGAAGATTTTTTCCTAACCGGGGATCCCTGGTTTCGCGGCATGGAACTTAGCAC
>JADHOA010000028.1 GCA_016779185.1 Rubripirellula sp. | reverse complement strand
CAATGCTGCTCGCTCACGATGGACACTCGCATGCTCCTTCGTCCCAGACCCAGCAAAGGATCATACGGCTTAATACCGAGGCTCCGAATCTTCACTTGGTGGTTCAGCGTCGAACTGCGGAGACAGTTCGTCCTAATCTCGCAAAGCTGTTCGATCCGTTCAAAGATAAAGTCAGCGTACGATTTGATCGCGATTTCCTGTTCGTTGAGTCTAACGGAATGCCCAATCATTCGATGATGACTGGCATTACAGCTTGGCAGCAACAGGTCCCACTGCCTCAGTCTTACACTGGTAACAATGCATGGAGAATTCCGCTGCATCCGGTTCCTGCAAAGAATCCGATGTTGACGAAGGAACATTTCTTTCGCGGGGCGATCGCCTTGGCGGTCAATGGTGTGCCGATCTTCAACCCGATCAAAAACGATGGCAAAACCGATACGTTGCTCGCCGGTGAGCTTGACCAGTGGGGCGGACATTGTGGTCGAGCTGACGATTACCACTACCATATTGCGCCAGTGCATTTGGAAAAAATCGTTGGTGTCGGAAACCCGGTCGCCGTTGCTCTCGATGGGTATCCAATCTACGGCTACAACGACCCGAATGGCAAACCGCCAACGAATCTCGATTCGTTGAACGGACATCAAGGTCCAGACGGACAGTACCACTATCACGCAACAAACACCTTTCCTTATCTGAACGGCGGTTTCTATGGCGAAGTGGTCGAACGCAACGGACAAGTCGATCCGCAGCCTCGCGCACAGGGTTATCGTCCATCGCTTCCCGGTCTGAAAGGTGCGAAGATCGTGGGCTTTGAGACACCAAAGCCAGGCAGCTTCATCGTGCATTATGAAGTTTTCGGTGACCCACGATCCGTCGAATACACCGTTTCAGAAAACGGATCGGCGACGTTTAATTTTGTTTCGGCGCAAGGGACGAAGACCGAAAACTACACACCACGTCAAGGAGCAGGTGGCAATGGTCGACGAAATGCAGCGCGTCCAATGGGTAATGAACCGCAACGCAATCGAGATCCCAGCGAAGGTGGAAGACGACCTGATGTTACAAGAGCTGGTGATGGGCCTCGGCAACCCTGGATCCTGGTTCATGCCGACGAGATAGATCTGGATAAGAACAAGATCATCAGCCGCGACGAAATTGTTGGCGAAGCGACGAAGGCTTTCGCAGGCTTTGATACCAATAGCGACGGTAAACTCAGCCAAAATGAACTGAGCGGACGTGGCGTATCACGCAGTGCAATGGGCGGCTTTTTAAAAGGCCATTCAAAGGAGATTGATCTCGATAGGGATGGTATCCTGACACTAACCGAAGCTGTCGGTAACGCAGAGCGAATGTTCGCCAAGATGGATCGCAACGAAGACGGCAAGATCACGGCGGAAGAAATCGAGGATTCCCGGCGAAATTGAGTGGGTCTCTCGACTTGTTGTCTCGTTTAGTGTGAGTCAGCTATCAAGCAACGTGCGGAAGATTGTCTGGCAGTAAAGTCTGTGTACCTAAGACACACCAGCACAAACTCGCTGGGGGTGGCCTGAAGCGAGTGCCGTCGCGAGAATTCGCTTCGACGAATCCTCGTAGTTCATCAGTGAGGGAAAGATTGATTGATTTGGGCATGCGATTTTTCCTGCTCGTTGGTCACTCACTCATATTACTCAATATGGTGAATAATGGCGATAAACAACAAGCCGTTTCGACCGCGTACCTACTTTTGAATCTCATTCGTTCGCGAAGAGACCCAAAGCAATACTCTCGCCATGACTCTCAGTCAATCAAGAGCTTGTGGAAGACATCAATGCCTTCGATTTATTGCATGGCCACTGTCCAAATAAGTCTTGAATTCTTAGGCGGGAGGCCGGGCAGGTCGGGTCGTCACGCCTAAAAGTAGTTTGCGACGAGAGAGGTCAGTCCGTGCAGATGAATTGAATCGGGAGAATTATCTACCCAGCAAAACGCCGATAAATGCATCTCATTTCTTCGACGATTTGATGACGGATCCGGATCGTTATAGAATGTCCCCTATAACTCCCACTTATTGATCGATTGTTTATGGTAGAGCAATTCCTTTTTTTGGTTTTACAAAGCCACATCCTAGCTGGGATCGTCACAGCATTTATCATCTTTCCTGTGGCCATCTTTGCAAAGAAGGGCTCAAAGTTACATCGCTGGGCGGGACAGTCTTTTGTGCTAGGCTTCATTGTCATTTGTGCCGGTGGTTTTCTGCTGGAATTTGAAAACCTGAAAGGCTCAGTGGTTCATATCTATGGCATCGACTGGATCGTCTCGCCATTTGCAAAGGGAACGAATATTGATTATTTAGCAGTGCTTAATACAAGCATGGTGAACATTATGGCCTTGTTTCTCGCGGTATCGGGATGGCGGGTCTGGAAGCGCGCTGCCGCCGCTCGATTGAATCAGTTCCCGCGGATTGACGCACTGTTCGCGTTACTTTATTTGGTCGCAGGTATCGTTTTTGCAATCACCATTTGGGTTGCGTTGGAACAAAAAAACAGAGTGGAACATTTTTCTCATCTCAAGCTAGAGGTCATCCACTTTGTGATTCTTGCCGCGGTAGCATTCGTTTCCTTCGATGCCGGACAAGACATAAAGATTTACCTGCTTCGAAACGCTCCCAAGCAATGGTGGACCATTCATGCACGAAAAATGATAAGTGCACAAATGGGTCTCGCAGCTGCCTTTCCCTATCGCTGTGGTGATATGACAGGTATCGGCGGCATTCTAATGGTCGTGTCCATGTTGTTGGTTCTCTTAATTGGGATCCTCGTGGCGATGCGATTTAAAAAGCAGCGTGACTTGGAGATTTCATAAAAAAGATAGCTGAAAAACTTGTCGTGCTCTGCAACACCAACGGTCTTGGCTGCCTTGTCATCTTGTTCGCCTCGACCCCTAGGCTTAGTTTCCGACGCGTTGGACGGTGTGCTTCTAAAATGACGAATGCAACAGTGGATGCAGCCGTTGCAATTCGTCATCTATTTCAAGCAGGTAACTTTGCTGTGCAGTGTAGGCTGCGGCACGTTCCTTAGTCAGACGCTGAAACTCTGGGTCGGATCGGAGGGCATCGTGTGCTTGTTTCTTTTTCGCGGTGATTTCTTGATCGGTAATAAAAAGATGCGGAAAGGCTGACTCCAATTTGGCTTGGGCCTGACTCGCCTGTTTCTCCAGCACCAGCATTTCGGGCGCATCGATGAATTTGGCGCGAAGTCGGTCAATCGCTGCTTTCTTGCGGCTAAACGGCAGCGATTTTAGGTCTGGCTGCTGGGAGACAAGCCAGTCGTCGATCGCCTGATTGGCCCGATGTGTTGCGAACAGCGTTTCCTTATAGATTGTATTTTCTTCCAGCAGTCTTTTGCGTTCTTTCTGAATTACTTTGCGATGTTCCTTGTGTGATTGGAATGCTGCGGGGAATCGCTCTTTAAGCAATTCATCAAGTTGGTTAACTCTCTTGATCAGAGCCCGGTACTTTTCATCGCGCTGATAGTACCATTCATGAGCATTCGACTTGCGAATATTGAATTCCTCATCACTCGAGCGTTTGAGTGAGAATTTGCCGATACTAGACTTGATGATGGCACGATTGTTGTCGCTATTTTTTTTCGCGACCGCTGTCAAAATTTTAATATTGTCAAAGTCGGCGGCGTGCTCGTCGACTTGAATCGCGAAGTAATCTCGCTTGCGATCAATGATTGGATGCTGGGCATGAACGATGTGATCGTGATCGAGATGCGCGATGGCTTCATCACCCAGAAACTCCACGGTTATCGTGTACCAGCGGTGCGGATCAAAGCTATAAGCACATTCTTCGTACTGAAAAGAGAAGTATGGGATTGATTGATCTTGCGCTGTCTGAAGAAAAAAGTGATCTGGCCGCACGTGCAGCACTGTGTTGTAGTGCCCGCCGCTGCCGGTCATCAGACGAACATCCTTGGCATCACCTAACCGAAAATCAAAACGGATCACGCAATCATGGTACTCAGCGTCGCGCAGAAAGATACGAGTATTACCTTTCCCATGCGGGAGACGTTTGAGCATGTTTTGTTCGGCTCTCCAATCTGCATTGTACCAAAGTCGTTCGCTCAGGTGATTGGGATTAAAGTGTTCCGCGAAGTAGAGTTCTCGTGCTTTGGTTAGTAGTGGCGGCGATGGATTTCTTGCTCCAATGGATTCACTCCAGTCAAACAGTTGCTGACTCATTTCGTGGACTTTTTCGGGCTGCTGCTCGGCGAGGTTGGTCGTCTCGCTTGGATCGTTTATCAGTGAGTAGAGTTCGACTTCATCCGTATCCAATCGCTCAATGAGCTTCCAGTCACCGGCGCGAATTGCAGCTGCGGAGATACCACCGAGGAAGTGTGGTTCGTCGAGGGCGTAATGCCATGCGAGGAAGTCTCGCACAATAGGCGTTGATGGATCCTTCCAGGAGGCGAGCGTTGAAATACCATCCAGGGTCTGTGCTGATTCAGGTTCGATCCCAGCTGCCTCGAGAAGTGTCGGATAGAAGTCGATATTCTGTGTTGGTTGTTCACGCACTGTTCCGCCTCGAATGGCTTGCGGCCAGCGGACGATCAATGGAACGCGAATTCCTCCTTCATACAATTCGCTCTTTCCACCACGTAGTGGGTCGTTAGAGGTAGTGTTCAGCTCGCCACCGTTGTCGCTGGTGAAGATGAAGATCGTATTCTCCGCCAGCCCCAGCTCATCCAGCTTGGTCGTGATGAGCCCGATACCGTGATCGATCGATTCCAACATGGCTGCCAGATGAGGATTGTGATCGGCGGCCCAGTGATGACCGGGGTCACCATGGCCCAGTCCGGCGTCTTCACACAGATAGCATCGATCGCGGGTTGACTTCCCAGGTGGATGCTTACGGATGTATTTCTCCACGAGATCTGGGCGACCATTGAGTACGGTGTGCGGAGCGTAGTGACTAAGGTACAAAAAGAATGGCTTTCCCTGCCGCGCACTTTGTTCAATGAAGTCGACGGCTTCGATATTCAGCCGGTCGGTGAGGTATTCGTTTTCGCCAAGCCGGTTATCTGTAAAATCGATCCAGGAAATCGGCTGATCGCGAAAGATATACGGCCAGAAATTCGCACCGTTGCCGACGCCTTTTACTTCACTGCCGATGTTCCAGTCGAATCCGTGATCCCGAGGCTTCACTTCGTGCTCCGCCCCGTCATGGGTATATCCGGTGAGGTGCCACTTGCCGATTATTCCAGTGATGTAACCGTGACTTTTGAGAATCTTTGGTAAGGTGACGTGAATCGTTGATAATGCGTTTGCCGAGTTTGGTCGCAGGTAGTCGACGATGCCGATCCGAGCCGGATGCTGTCCGGTCAAAAACGACGCGCGATACGGTGAACAAACCGGCGCAGCAGCATACGCCTGGGTGAATCGGATCCCCATTTCTGCGAGGTGATCGAGATGTGGTGTCTCGTTGAAATCGTTCCCGTAACAGCCCAACTCACGCCACCCAAGATCGTCCGCAAGCACGAATACGATGTTCGGCGCTCGATCAGCAACCGCATCCGCTGAACTACATTCTAGAACCATAACGCTGAGACAAAGACGCAGAGTTAGCGCGATAAATCGATGGTTGTTCAACATTGATTTGGATGACTCTCTTGGAATGAAAAGATTGGATTTTAGCGAAGTCTTATATACGCTGGGCTTTGTGCTGATGGTTGTCCAAGAAGACATGATAGCTTCAGATAGTTGCGATAGGTGGTGACCTGCGCGTTGCGCGCTTGCTCTCGCTAATTCTTGATGACGCTTTTGCGGATGAGTTGGGAAGACAGATACCATGAATCGGAATAGATAACTGGTCCACAAATCATGGGAAATGAATATCCAAAATTTCATGAGGAACGTTGGATTACCGTAATGCACGGAGAAAAAGAGTTCTTCAATCAATCATTCCGTGAACGTTGAGAAAATACACGGTAGAAGAGAACAATGTTTGCAATGCAGTGCGAAGGCAGTGCATGAACCTCCACATAGAGTTGAGGTCGGAGATATTACCTCAGCGGAGAGTTCGCAACGTTTGTGTTTGTTTGCTGCCACCTGCGATTCATGCGGCTGCACGTTTAAAAGTGTTGAAATTTGCAAGGTGTTTCGAACTGCAAATGCCGTAAGAAGCGTAGAAGCTAGAAACCGTTTGGGCTTTCAATCTTGAAATCAAACCCGATTAGCTTTCTGATGCTTGTTCGCGGATGGACATCGAATCGAATCAAGGTAAGAATTTCGCACATGGCTAGAAGAAAACCTGAAATTCGAATGCGGACCTACGGCATTTATACCAAGTGGGAATCAGAGTCGAAGGACTTACCTAAAATTCGTGATGTAACTAGCCGCGTTCCTGCTGAAATTGATATCGAATTCGGTTTTATTGTTCATGTGAAAGGTGCAAAGAACCAAGAACTCTTTTATTGCATCGATCACCCTGGCATTCTTGATTCAAACGGATGTAGACGCGATCCATTTGAAGGTAGTGTGTACGTGAAAACGAATGATTGGGATTTTTATCTGGGTGATACGATTTGGGAACCACTCGGCGATAAGCTTGGGCGATGGCATATGTGGATTGAGCTAGAAGGTGCTGTCATTGCAGAAAAAACCTTCGAGGTATTTTTACCAAACAAAGAAAAAACAAGTTGATGGATCAATCCAATTGAAACACTTGCTCGATTCATTCCATTTAGATCATTCGTAATCGATAAGCCATTCGCAAGTTACCAAAACAATCTTTTTAGCGTTCGAAGAATGTTATCAATCTCTGCATTTGAAAATAGGCTAAGGATCCCATTTTGAATCGGAAATTGAGTGCCTAGAGGCATCGATCTTATATTGATCAAGAATCGATGCGATCAGCGCAAATCGCTTATGTGATGAATCATTTAAACGGGTCAGCCGGCAAAGGTACTGATGCTCTCTGATTAACTGGTCTACAAAGGCCGGTTCGCGTCGTCGAATATTAATAGGCCCAAACATGAAAGCGGCTTCATCATCCATCTCGTCGTACGCGGGATCTGTCCCTGAGGCGGAGCGGTAAGTCAGTACGGTATAAGGCCTTCGATTCCAAGCAAGATGTTCTTCGACCAAATGAAAGCCATTTTGCATTGCCCAGCGACGCACTCGGTCTTCGTCTCGATTCGGCTGCAAAACGACTCGAGAAGGAATTCGATCAGGATGTGATTCCATGATGGTCACCATGGATCTGCCACCCATACCACAGATGCTCAAGCTATCGACTTCGCCTGCGGCGATGCCATTCAAACCATCAGCCAACCTTGCTTCGCCACGAAGTCCTTTCAATGCTTTCTGTGAGTTTTCGAAAGGTAGGCGTTTATTTTCAACGGCAATCGCTGACTTGATTCGTCCCGTCTTCAGTAATGCGACAAGAAGATTGCCGTGATCTGAACCGATATCGGCGTGACAATCCGCTTGGATCTGCTTCGCCACAGTTTTTAAACGGATATCCAGGTGAGGCAACGTGTCGATCTCGAAAGAATGAGTAGATAGTTCGTCAACCAGTGGATTGATTGAATTGCCAGCGAGTCAATTCGTCATCATCAGTAATCGCGGACCGCTCGCGTCTGTGCTCTTGCACCAGATGACCAGTTTCAACTTACCTTGCTTGGTCGAGACATGACCAGAGGGCTGTCGACGAAAGGTATTTTTTTAAGAGCTCATCGGTTCCTAAAGCAGATTATAAAGTCTAGTTGATTGTCGATAACAATGAGAAACAGAGGTGTAGCCCTCGGCATTTTAAAAGCAATGCCGAAGCTAACGGCAACCACGGGATAGCTATTCTTGTATCACTCAAGTGTTGATAGACGTTTGTCTAGGGATTTTGAGACGTCCTGCGATACGATTTGGTCTCAATCTCTTGCTTTTATTTCCCGCTATCCCAGCCGGTATTGGTGCATCGATTTTGCGCGATATTAGGTCTGAGCGATATTACGTGCACGACACGTTAACCGTCAATAATTGGGATGTGACCAAACGAACCGAGGAAGAGCTGGGTGAAATGTTTGATCTTAATAAAGAGTCATTTTATGTTGGAAATACGATAGACGGAGTGTCGTATGCACGAAAGTTTTTCGGCTTAGAGTTTTCAACGGAAACGGCACGAAGGAATCATGGTGTGGTTGTGAGAAAAGTAGATAGGATGATCCGAGATTTTCTACAACTACACGATCTTGTTGCTGATTCGGCTGAAATCTAGGTTTACGCATCAGATTCAATCACACCGCCACATACAAAGAATCGCGAGATTATTCGTACCCAGTTCAAGCCTTATCCGCCAAAGAGTGATTAATCGGGCATCGAAAGTCTCCTTGGGTCATTTTGACCGGAAAACTTTCATATTTCATGGATCAGTTTTTGGGGAGCACACCAAGACCTATCACGGATCAAAATGGGCTCCGTCCCTAACCCAAGCCTTGATGAGATCAACCTCAATTGCGTTGAGCGGCGGGTTTTTTGAATTGATCGGCGGCATCCGCTTTGACTGATCCTCAGTGGTAATTCGTTGAATCAAAGGGCTTTTACTTGGATTACCCGGTACGATTTTCCCTTGAGTCACTGCCTGATCCCATTGATCTACTCGGAAACCCGCCATGCTTACAGGACTCATCTCCGGTCCATGGCAAGGAAAGCAGCTGCGTTTCAAAATAGGCAAGACCTCTGAGGGAAAGTCCACGCGATTAGCGCCGTTGGTTTCGATCTTACTCACGGACATTCTGGTTGAAGGTTCTGTTTTTTTCGTTACTTTGACGTCGCAACCAATACAACAGGTAAGCATTACACACGGCATCAAAACAACGCAGTATGCTATTTTTCGTGAACGATTTAGTTTCTTAGCTGAGCCGACGATAACAGACACTAGACATCATCAAATGGTAGACAGGGTGAAAACTTTTATCGTGAAAGTCTAATAAAGTCCGACTCGGTAAGCCGCGGTCTTTTTCGTCTTAAGGGCGATGTCAGGCTTTTCTTACAGGCTTTGATCAGGCAAATTCGCCATGATTATTTGCGATAGTCACTCAGTTAAACTAGTCGATCAATCCCTTGGTAATGATCTACGATCATTGAGGCTAGTTATTGCAGGTTTTATTAGTGGTTCGTATTTGCGACTTTTGAGCGTAATAGGACAATCGGCATCTTGATGCATCAACGGTGAGCGGGCAGTTTGGAAAATATAAGCGATACCATTTGTAGAATCACTGGAGCAGACTCGCTCGTGCTCGGTGAAAAAATCCAGAGTTTGTGGAGCGGATATGGTGTTATTCGTCGCGCACAATTGCACTTCAATGGCGCGGGGAAGGGTAGAGCTCGATCAAAGGTAGTTGTTAAACACATCGATATCTCTTCTGCACGTACAAACCCTCGTGGTTGGCTAAGTGAGACATCACACCAGCGCAAAGTACGCTCCTACCAAGTGGAAAAAAAGTTCTACGAATGTTTTTCACAAGATTGCGACGAAAAGTGTCAGGTGCCGGAGCTAGTAGCTGCTCATCAACTCGAAAACGCTTCGGGTTGGCTAATCATTTTGCAGGATCTTGATTCGTTGGGATTCGGAATTCGAAAAAGCAACGTCAATCAGTGGGATATTTTCACTTGCCTTAAGTGGCTTGCCAATTTTCACGCCACGTTTTTGGGTCGTTCGGCTCATGGCCTGTGGCCCGTGGGTACCTACTGGCATCTGGGCACTCGTCCTGACGAATTTTCGGCGATGCCTTCGGGAACCTTGAAGCAGTATGCAAAGGCAATCGATCAGCGCTTGAATTCTGCGACTTTTCAGACACTGATTCATGGCGATGCAAAGATTGCCAATTTTTGTTTCTCAGAAAAAATACCCGACCAAGTCGCTGCTGTTGATTTTCAGTACGTTGGCCGCGGATGTGGGATGAAGGATGTGGCTTACTTGATTAGCAGTTGTCTCAGCGATCGCGAAGCAAGTGAACGTCAAGATGAGTTGCTAGATTTTTACTTTCAACAACTTGACTTTGCGCTGGTAACGCGCGCTGTGAAATTGGATTTCTCAAAAATTGAGCGTGAGTGGCGAGGACTTTATCCCTTCGCGTGGGCTGACTTTTGCCGATTCTTATCCGGATGGTCTCCTGGACACTGGAAGCTGAACCAATATAGCGATCAAATTACGACCGCAGCACTTAACCAGATAAAGTAAGCGTGAGGGAAGCATCCGAGTATTACGTTGTTTCGGATTGCGAATCGATGACGAAACCTCTTCCATCGATCAATGGCAGTGACGCGATGCACGTAATAACTGGTTCACCGCAGATAGAAGTAAGCGTGCTGCTTTGATTGAGGATCGTTCATTTTCCCTTCATTGAATGATTCAGATTTTAGTTTCATTAGACCTTCATTAATGAAAGCCATTCGCGATGGACGTCTCTTTGAATTTCAAACATAGTTACGCAGAACTGTCGCCCGAGTTCTATGCGTCTGTCGAACCCGCTCGTGCTCCGAGTCCGAAGCTTTTGCAATTCAATACTTCACTTGCCGAAGAGCTCGGTTTTGAATGTGATTTGCTAAGTCCAGCAGTTTCGCAGCAGGTATTTTCAGGCGCTGTTTTGCCACGCGATGCGAGACCCATTGCGCAAGCTTATGCAGGACATCAGTTTGGTCACTTTGTGCCCCAATTAGGCGATGGTCGCGCGTTGCTACTTGGTGAGATCGTTGATCGGTATGGAAAACGGCGAGATATTGCTCTGAAAGGTTCCGGAGTAACCCCGTTTTCGCGCGGCGGCGATGGTAAAGCTGCTGTTGGACCGGTACTGAGGGAGTACTTGCTCGGTGAAGCAATGCACGGATTAGGGATTCCCACCACTCGCGCTCTTGCGGCGGTAACTACGGGTGAGTTTGTGATGCGGGATAGGCATTTGCCAGGTGCAGTTTTGACTCGCGTTGCGTCCAGCCATATTCGCGTTGGCACGTTCCAGTATTTCGCTGCTCGCGGTGAAACAGAGTTAATTAAACAATTGGCTGATTATGTCATCCAAAGGCATTACTTCGAAATTACTGGTGACCCTCACCCCTATTTATCGCTGTTGAGGGCGGTTATTGAAAGGCAGGCGGATCTGGTTGCGCGATGGATGCTTGTTGGGTTTATCCACGGTGTCATGAATACCGATAACATGGCCGTTTCTGGAGAAACGATAGACTATGGACCGTGCGCTTTCATGGAGGGCTTTGATCCTGACACTGTCTTTAGTTCGATCGATCACGCTGGTCGCTATGCTTACGATAACCAACCTGCGATCGCGTTGTGGAATCTAGCCCGTTTCGCAGAGACCTTATTGCCAATTCTCGGATATGAAAACATCAACGATGCGGTGGCCGAGGCAACCGCGATCCTTGATACGTTCATGCCGTATTTTCAGAAGTGTTGGTACAAGGGTGCCCAAGAAAAATTGGGCATTTCTACCCGAGATAACGTCGATCACATCAGCGAGGCGGATCGCAAGTTAATCGATGATTGGTTTCAGCTTTTGACTAGCTCAAAGGCAGATTACACAACCGCATGGCGTTGTCTTGCGGATGTGGCAGATGGTGACGCGAGTAAATTACAGTCGTTGTTCGACACGACAGTTGGGTTGGATAGTTTTCTTGAACGTTGGCAAAGGATGCAGGATGACCTCTCAGACGGCCAGATAGCAGCAAACATCCGCGATGCTAACCCGATCTATATTCCCCGCAATCATTTGGTTGAGGAAGCACTCAGCGCCGCATCGGAGGATGGAAATATTAAGCCCTTCGAGGATCTTTTGGAGGCGGTAAGCAATCCGTTTGTTGAGGAGACCAAGTTTGCTCGCTTCGCATCGTCAGCGTCAGTCAATTTCACGGCAAACTATCGGACTTTCTGTGGCACATGAGCACCGATGAAGTACTTCGATAAAGGGTGCTTGTCGATTCTCGCTTTGCAGCAGTTAGGCCAAGAGTTCCTTGATAACGTTGCCATGGACGTTGGTTAGTCGTCGTTCGATTCCATTGTGATAAAAAGTCAATTTCTCGTGATCCATACCCAGTAAGTGAAGAACCGTTGCGTGAAAATCGTACCAATGCACTTGATCCTTCACAGATTTCCAACCTAGCTCATCGGTTTCGCCATAGTTTGTGCCAGATTTCAAACCTGCTCCTGCCATGAACAGTGAAAACCCGTACATATTGTGGTCGCGACCAGCCCCCAGTTCACCATCGCCTGCTTGGGTATAAGGGGTACGACCAAATTCCGTGGTGAACAGAATTAGAGTATCTTCAAGCATGCTTCGTTGTTTGAGATCTTTAATGAGTGCAGCGACGGGCTGATCGATTCGTTCGGCTTCCCGATTATGGTTTTGCACCATATCCTCGTGGCCGTCCCAGTTGATTCGCGGACTTCCGAAAGATCCTCCGGAGATGATTTGGACGAACCTGACTCCTTTCTCCAGAAGGCGCCGCGACAAGAGACAATTCTTTCCAAACTCAGCGGTAGGCTCTTTGTCGAGGCCATACATTCGTCTGGTTGCTTTCGTTTCATTTTCCAAGTTGGTGACTTCAGGAACGGTAAGTTGCATCTGCGCAGCGAGTTCATGGCTGCGAATTCTGGCCAACAAAGTATCTTCTGTTCCGTATCGCGCGAGATCATTTTGATTCATTTCGGCTAAAAGTTTCCGGCTTGATGCTTCGGTTTCGGCAGCTATCGCATCGGGCGGAAACAAATCTGGGATTGGAGTGCCTTGGCTATTGAACGCAACGCCTTGATGCACCGATGGCAAAAATCCATTCGACCAATTGATGGTTCCGCCGGCAGGATATCCCCGTGCATCGGGTAAAACGACATATGCCGGTAGATCTTCAGTCTCGGAACCCAAACCGTAGGAAATCCAGGATCCCATTACAGGGAAGCCATTGAGTTGAAAACCAGTGTTCTGCTGAAATGTCGCAGGTGTGTGATTCGCTGAGTCTGCAACCATGGAATTGATGACCGTCAGGTCGTCCGCTACGGTCGCTAAATTGGGAAATAGGTCAGATACCCACAAGCCACTTTCGCCATGTTGCTTGAAGCCCCAATCATTTTTTCGGATCAGACCGATTCGGTTAAAGAACGTCGCGGGTCGTTCTTCATATTGCAATTCCTTGCCGTGTAATTTTGCAAGTTCAGGCTTGTAATCGAAACTGTCGATGTGGCTCATTCCACCCATCAAACAAATATGAACAACTCGTTTTGCTTTGGGAACGAAGTGTGGAATGTTTCGATGACTCTTTTGTGAGGCCGAGACAAGGCTCGACAACGCAGCGCCAGTCAGTCCAAAGGTGCCGAAAGAAAGTAACTCACGTCGTGAGCAGCCAGCTAGATCATTCCTCGAAGCAGGCTGCGTTGACTTAATATTATCGAACATAGAGCAACTCATTACTGTTGAAGACAACGCGGCAGTAGGCCGATAGTCCATGTTTTTGGATGAAGGGTACCGCTCGTTCGATCTCCTGTTGCTCGGCTTCTCTGCTGTAGGCGCGTCGGATCAATTCTCGTACTTGATCTTTGGGCGAGGTCTGATGGGTTTCTAAGTCTTTCGCAGTGGCCTGTGCCATTTCCAGGACAAACTCGTTGTTCATCAGCGCAAGAGATTGTAGTGGCGTGGTGGTTTCAGCACGTTGCGGCGTGAGTGTCGAAGGATCGGGACAATCAAAGGTGTCAAGCATGGTGCGCTTAGCGCCCCTCGGGCTGAATCGATAGATCGTTCGGCGAAACTGTTCGGGTTGATTTTGAGGAATGGGGTCGTAGAAATGACTTCCCTTATATTTATATTCCTTCATGTCTCGATAGCCTTTACCACCAATCCTGGGATCTAGCTTACCTGCGATTGCTAATAGTGAATCACGCAATGCTTCACCTTCTAAACGAGTCGGGGTCTTGCGCCACAGATAGCGGTTTTCTGAATCAATGGCGGCAGCCTTCGAGTTCATTTTTGATGCTTGTCGATAGGTCGCTGAAGTAACGATCAGTCGGTGCAAGTGTTTGAGACTCCATTGATTCTCTTGTAACTCGGATGCCAGCCAATCGAGCAGCAGGGGATGAGTAGGTTTGCCTCCATTGAAGCCGAAATCGTTCGGCGTGGACACCATTCCAATTCCAAAGTGATAGTGCCAGATACGGTTGACGATCACGCGGGAAAACAATGGATTGTTTGGATCGGTTATCCAGCGAGCGAGTTGCAGGCGTCTATCTTGTTCGGCCGCATCAGGTTTTAGTCCAAAGTCTGACTCGATTATTTGTATCGCGGAGAGCCCGCGAGGAGAGACGACATCACCTTCTCGCAGGACATTGCCACGCACTAGAACATTCACTGTCGCGGCAGGAATCGATAGAGCAGTCCACACGCTATTATTCTCGATACCCTTAAGCATTTCGTGAGTTTGCTTGATCTGTTGAATTAGCTGAACACGCTTGTCTCGCTTGCGCGGAGTCAATTGAGCAACCAATTCTGCTTCGGTCACGACATGAATGCCATTTGATTGCGCAGAGGCAGCTACTTCCTCTGCGGATAGAACGCGATCGTACAGTCGAGCTTGCGCGATTGTCCCGCGGAACATCCGATTGCCTCCCGCTTCAACTCCGTGTCGAAGTCCCAGAACGACTTCTGAGCTTTCTGCAGCAAAGGTGACTAGATTCTTTGTGTAAGAGTTACCATAAGGGAATCCATTGCGATAGCCAGAGATCTTGCCGTCCGCCGCATAGGTGATCGCAATATGAATGAGGTTTTTTGGGTCGGTTTCGTTGCTTGCGGCAAAGGATTCATACCGGCTAAAGCCATTGCTCCCAGCCATCCAACGTTTGGGTTCTCTTTCGGCAAATACGATGGCATCAAACACGACACCATCAGAACTTTGCACCGAGATCACACCGCCGCCTTGCTGATTCAGATCTTCAACTCGAACCCACGCTTCCAACGTTTTTTCACTGAGTGGTTGTGTTAGACGCTCGGTTCGAGCAAAAGCGGTCATACCGTCAAGCACCAATCCTTGTGTATCGCGTTTCGCGGTTCCAAACAGCGTGACATCTAGTTCACCGATCTGATCCGACAAATCAGCTTGGAAATTCCAAGCTGCGATCGGTTGCGGTCCTGAGTTCGGGTTTGCCTCTTCGACTTGTTGCCTAACGACTGCATCACGAGCTTCCTGCTCCAGTGTATTCAAAGTGAGGGTTAGTTCGTTGATTTGAGCCTTTAGTTGTTTTGCTTTCTGAACGGTATTTGGATCCAGCGGGATATCTCGTTCACCAAACTCTACTCCAGCCAAGGCAGATACCATGCTGTAATAATCGCTGGATGAAATCGGATCAAACTTGTGATCGTGACAGCGAGCGCAATTGGTCGTCATCCCTAGAAAAGCTTGATTGACCATCCCGACCATATCTTCCATTTCATCCTGACGCATGGTTTTACGCATGGTGTCATTTGAAGGCTTGGTTGTATTGTGAGGACCCGTTACCAAGCATGCCACAGCAATCGTTCCACCCGAATCGGGTGCTAGAATATCACCAGCAATTTGTTGACGAACAAATTCGTCATAGGGCATGTCGTCATTCAATGAGTTGATCACCCAGTTGCGATATGGCCAAGCATTATTTCGCGGCTGATTGTATTCAAACCCATTACTTTCTCCGAAGTGAACGACGTCTAACCAATGCCTGCCCCAACGCTCTCCGTAATGTGGTGAATTCAGTAATCGATCCACAAGTTTTTCATACGCATTGTCCGAAGTGTCTTGCGTAAATATTTCGACCTCTCTTGGCGTTGGCGGTAAACCGATCAGGTCGTAAGTTAGCCGCCTAATCAAGGTGCGTCGGTCTGCTTCGGTCGACGGCTCTATCTGCTTAGCTAGAAGGTTTTGATAGATAAATTGATCAATTGAATTGCGAGTCCAGCCCGAATCAAACGAGGGAGGCTCCACTTTTTGCAACGGCTGTAACGACCACCAATCCCTGCCGGCTCTTTGGTCGGTGGTGATAGAGAAGAGATCGATTGGGCTGCCCTCCCATACCGCGCCTTCTTCAATCCACTGCTCAATTGCGGCTTTCTCGTGATTGGTGAGTGGGTTGTCTGGAGGCATTTCATCGGAACGAACACGCTCCCAGAGTAAACTTTTTGTTGCTGAGCCAGCAACAATTGCCGCACCGCTGTCTCCTCCCTGCATCAGCGAAGACAAATCGGTGAGATTTAATCCTCCTTGTAGGTCACTTCCTTGGTGGCATTGCAAACAGCGGGAAACCAAAATTGGAGCAATCTGTTCCTGAAACTTGATTGGTTCAGCATAGACTGGTGTTAATTGGCAGATAGCTAACAAAGCGACTAATTGATTCAATAACACTGAACGTGCGGTTGCTGGATTTCTTGGTGTCATCATGAAAAACCCTTGCGAATAGAATCAAAGTCTCAGAGGGTGAGCGGTTTGAACAACAAAAATATGTTCTTGCGGCACCCGTTTAATCGGCGATAAAAATCCCGTAGCTTTCCGCATGTTGAGATCGAACGGTCTACTGTCGTGTTCCGCTATCGGTCTTGCGATGCCCTACAGCAGACACTGGATAAATCTTTGGGTACGAGCGTCAATTCTTTTTAACCCTTGTCGTTTGCAATCGAGGTTTTGAAAAATATCATTTTGGAGTTCGGCCCAACATTGTACCATCACTCATTGAAGCAGGTTTCCGTGAGGGAAGAAACGCTGCAGATGGTAAAAATAGGCTTGGCGATTGAAGAACTGATGAGATGCAACCTCGTTTTCTATGCTTTGCTCATCCTTGCTTTGCTTTTCAAAAAATTTCGATACAAAGTCGCTCAAACCTTGAAAGCAAGTTTGTTATCCAAGGAATTTTAAGAAAGAAGTATTGTCGTGATTTTTCGTTGCTTTGAATTCTGAAAGAAATTTTGTACTAACGCTTCGTTTTTGGTTAATGCGTCCCACCGATTTCTCTGATGCTTGGATCCATCAATTGTTTGTGCAATTGATTTAGCCCTGCGCGGTGATGTTGCGGCATTGTTGGTTTTGTAAAAATTCATGATTCATCAAAATAAACCCACGAGAAATATAGCTCTGCTTTCATTCGTAATACGGTTGCAGTGGATACTACGAATACAAAGATTGGGTATGCACTTTACGTATCAAGACTGCTTAGGTCACTTCCAAGTCCAACAAGCCCGCAGAAAATGTTTAAATCACTTTCGATGTCAAACCCCTCTATAAGATTGAGCCTAATACTCTTTTTAGTCGGTTGCTCTAAGGGCTTGCTCGCTGCTGAATTTCTGGTCATTTCAGATATTCACTTTAACCCATTGGCTGGGCTCAACAAAAAGCAGTTTTTGGAGCTCAATCAACTGCCAATTGAAGAATGGCCAACGTTTTTTCAATCTCTTAATCAGCCTCTAAGTCAAGCTGGTAGTGACAGTAACTTCTCGCTAACGGTCGCAGCGCTCGATGCTGCCAAGCGGCATTCGCCTAAAGCCGCGTTCGTACTCTACCCGGGAGATTTGATGGCACACGATTGGCAAGCTACCTATGAACAGCTTGCCCCACAAACCATCGCGAATAACCCTACCGCCTTTCGCGAATTCACCAAGAAGGCTCTGTCGCTATTGAGGAATGAGTTCAAAAGGCGATTCCCGGAGATACCGGTGCATGTCACGCTTGGCAACGACGATTCCTTCTGCCAAGACTATTGGATTCAACCCGGCGGAGATTACCTTTCCACATTTGCCGAGGTATGGGAGCCACTGATCGGCAATGAGAAAGATCGATTGGCATTTCGAGAGTCGTTTCCAGAATTGGGGACCTATTCCGTTGATCTTCCTGATTTAGGGACTGAACGCATTTTGGTTGTTAATTCGGTGCTTTGGTCCGCGAGTTATTGCTGCGATTATTTTATGCCGAAAGACCAAAGCTGCTGCGGCTGTATCAATCCAGGTGTAAGTCCTGGAAGGGAGCAATTTCAGTGGATCGAGGGAGAATTAAGCCAAGCAAAAAAAGACGGGAAGCGAGTTTGGCTCCTGATGCATGTGCCACCCGGAATCGATAGTTATTCGGAGCAGAAGGCTAATGGTGAGAGCCAAACCGCTGAGTTGTGGAATAAAGAATTCACCGATCGTTATCTTAAACTAGTCGATGAGTATCGTGACACGTTTCGTATTTCATTTGCTGGGCACACGCACATGGATGATTTTAGGATCAGCCGTGTTGAAGGTCTCGCAGTTTCCCTACACAAAATTGCACCGGCTGTAAGCCCGATATTTGGGAATAACCCCGCTTTTCAGGTGTTCCAAGTGGATGATCAAACTGGTGAGATTGAAAATTGGCAAACTTATTTCGTCGATATACAACGGCAAAAATCCAATCCCCCAGACACCAAATGGGAGCGTGAATACGACGCGAAGGAGATTTATGGGTTTAGTCGTGTCAATACGGAATCAATGGAAGAGGTGTTTACAAAGATGAGGAACGCACCGAATGGATCTCGAGCTGCGGCCTATCGCCAACACTACGCGGTTAATGCTAAGCCAGTCGCCCAAGACAATTTGTTCATTTATGTTTGCGCCGTATTAAATACGAATTACGCTGAATTCCACAACTGTCTCGTGAATCATGGGCTTTCACCACCAAGAAAGGTAGACGGACCCGCGAAAATCATTCGAGCGATTGGTAGCAGCTCGCAAGACACAGAGTGATGCCCAATGGGCGAAGAAGTTTGACATTTGAAACAGCAGCAGAATTTTTTAACGCAACACTAGGTGGATCAGGTAAGCGATCAAAATGATTCGTAACATGATGCTGAACCAGTTGTGCTGGATTTTCCCTGTTTTTCGGATCACGTTGAATGGAAGTTTGCTTTTCCAAAATGGCGACCAACCGTTAAGTCCGAAATGATAGACCTGATCATTTGTTCTGATCATCAACAGGAAACCAGGTAGCAGAAAGTGCGAATGAAAAGAGTACAAAACCGCTTCGTCGATGTCATTGTATTGAATTCGCCAGTTACCGCATTCAAGTCGATCCTGATAGATCTTTAAGACTGCCCTGCACGACGTTATCCATTGCGTCCCGTATTGAGGAGCATCTCCTTCGATGGTTCGTGCTTTTGTCAAGCATCTGTGCAGTAATTCAGACATTCCAACTTTTTAGGTTTGCTGTCGTCGGCTATCAGTGGGCAATTTAAGATTGGGAGTGTGAGACTGACTAAGAACCCGCTGTTACTTCTGTTTTGAAGGTTTTGATTGCTCTTCTCATTGAGCTGGCGACTTCTGGATGTTGGTTCACTACATTATTCATTTCTTGGGCGTCTAGATGAAGATTGTAGAGCTGAACGTCATCACCTTTGATGATCATTTTCCAATGGCCCCGTCGCATTGCTGTTCCAAGCTTCGGCTCGTATCCAAAGAACAAATCCCTTTCCGGGAAATCAGCTTGGTGCATCAAGTGGGACTTAAAACTTAAGCCATCAAGGTTATCGGGATTGAATTTCGAGATCCCGGCAATGTCGGTGAGTGTCGGGAACAAATCAAACCCAGCGATTAGCTTGTCTGACGAGGATCCTGCATTAATTTTTTCAGGCCACCACGCTATCGCAGGTACTCGGTGTCCTCCTTCATATTGGCTGAATTTACCACCGCGAAAATGACGAAACTCCGCTGGGCTCATTCCCACCGCACCGTTGTCCGAAAAGAAAAAAACGAGCGTGTTGTTCGCCAATTGGAGTTCATGCAGAGTGTCGAGAATCCGGCCCACACCGAAGTCGAGATCTTGGAGCATTCGCACGTATTTTGCGCGATTCTTTTCATTGATTTGGTTAGGGTTGTCACCTTTTACACGATTTCCAAGCGTGTCTTCGGCGGTCTGGTAAGGGTTGTGCACTGCTGCGTGCGAGACATAGAGAAAGAACGGATTGTGTTGGTTGCGTTTGATGAAATCGACGCTTCGGTCCGTGATGATGTGCGTCGAATAGCCTGGCACATTTGTTGGCTGAAGTCCGATACGCCATGAAGCATGGTTGTGATAGTCACTTGCGCCGTTGAGAAAACCCACAAATTCATCGAAACCATGGTGGATAGGGCTGTACTGATCCTGATAACCACAGTGCCACTTGCCGAAAATCGCGGTAGCGTAGCCATGATTTTTGAAGACGCGAGGAAGGGTAACGGTTGCTGGGCTGATACCGCTATCAGGTTCTCTGCTTCCGACGATCACATCAACAATGCCAGCTCGTTGCTGATAACGTCCGGTGAGAAATGCGGTTCGCGTCGGACTGCAGACGGATGAATTGGCGTGAAAGTCATTGAATACCATTCCTTGTGAGGCCATCTCTTCGATACGCGGCGTCTCAACCCAGCCGTTGTACATCGAGAGGTCACAGCAGCCGAGGTCGTCTGCCAGAATTACGATGACGTTTGGTTTTGACAATTCGGCCGAGTGAACGGATAAAGAGATTGAGCGAAGCAGCAAGATTGATGCCAATAGAAAAAACATCATTCGTTTTGAAACAATGATTTGGTTGCCCGCCTTAAAGGTAAATACAACTAACGTAAATCGTGCCCTCTTGATTGAGTCACTTACT
>JADHOA010000027.1 GCA_016779185.1 Rubripirellula sp. | reverse complement strand
ATGTCATTGGGCGTGTCGTCAACGCTTGTTTGAAAAACATTGCGTTTTTTCTTCGAGCCAACGCGTGGCACGAGTGGCTTTTTTGCTGGAGGCTACTCTGAGTGGCCCCTTTGGTTTGATTGTTAGCGATTTGAGTTGGGGAAGCGTGGTTGCGTTTCTGTTTAACCTTCTTCCGTTAGGCCTTCGTCGTCTGGAACCGCAGGGTCTTCGGGGGCGCGTTTACGTAGTTTTCGCTGGAGGCTTCGCCTGTGAATCCCCAGTCGACGAGCAGCTTCCGATATGTTTCCACCGCAGTCACTTAACACCCGGTGAATGTGTTCCCATTCGTTTCTCGCGAGAGACGGCGCGGGGAATGCAATGGCGCCCTCGGGGACAGCCGGTGAATCCCCTCGAACGAATGCCGAAAGAATGTCGTCAGCGTCTGCTGGCTTGCTTAGAAAGTTTACAGCTCCGGCGCGAACGGCATCGATCGATGCTGGGATGCTGCCAAAACCTGACAGCATGATGACTCTGGTCTGGGGATTGATTTTTAGAAGTGCTCTTAGCAATTCCAATCCGCTTTGGCCGGGCATCCGAAGGTCAAGAACAGCCAGTTCGGTGGGACGCAATTGAAAAACTTCGATCGCTTGCTCGAAATTCCCCGCCGTTTCAACGCGAAATCCTCGCTGCTGCATTGCTACCGAAAGACGTTCCCGAAGCACAAATGTGTCGTCAACCAGCAGGATACTTGATGCACCAACGGTCTGTGTGTTGTAAACCGGTGCTCCGTCTCCATATGGCTCAATCATAACTGGGGTCGCCGTCTTAAGTCGGTTAGTCCTGGCAACATCATCTCGGGGATTGATCCTGCATCAAATGTCGTTGCTCAACTCTACGGAGTAGCCTAGCCGCGATCTTTTAAATGCTCAATCACCAACAGCATTTCTCTACTTTCTGAGTCGATAGGTTGGAGTTAAGTGGCTGTCCTAAATGCCTTCACTATTTCTTTTGCCGCTCGAGGTTCCAAGCATGGATTGAGTCCGCGTTTTCGCGTTGAGTCTTTTTCTGGATGCGTTTGGAAGGCGTTATCGTGTGTGCGTTGGCGGTCTGTTTCCTTGGAGTGGGATCGACACAATCGCGGCGGTGCCGGATCCGGGAGTGGAGTCAAAAACGAGGTCACCACCAAGTTGTGAAATCACATTTTTCGTGAGGAATAGCCCAAGTCCGATTCCTGCGCCGGGAGCTTTGGTGGTGAAAAAAGGATCAGGGGCCCGCCCCATGACGTCTTTGCTCATTCCTTCACCCTCGTCGATCACGAGGATTTTCACCGAGTCGTTTTCAATTCTCGCTTCCACGTGAATTTTGCTATTTTCGTCACTCGCATCGAGTCCGTTGTGGATCAGGTTTCGAATTGCTTGAGCCAAAGCTTCCTGCGGTACCCAAAGTGATTGGTTTTCAACTCGGTCGCTGCCGTCGGTGACCTCAACCCGATGTGGATCTCTAACTCCTTCGAGTGTCGCGTCAATTAAATCCCCCACCGTTGTGTTGTCCCACCTCTGGGCCATTGAATCACCCGCCGAGGTTCGCAGTCGTTGGAGAATCTGCTTGCACATTTCGAGTTGGGCATCCATCAGTTGCAAATCCGTGGTGACCGATTCTGGTTTCTCAACGCCTTCAAGGTGTCTTGATAATTCCCTCACAATCACGTCGATGGTGGACAGAGGCGTTGCAAGTTCGTGCGCCGCACCTGCCGCTAGACTCGTTAGGCCCTGAAGTCTTTGACTTGCTGCTCGAGCTGCCTGGGTTTTTCGCAGTTCACTCTCGCTGTCTTTGAGCTGCGATGCCGTTCGTGTGACAAAGTAGGTCACCACGCTCGAGCAGGTTGCAAAGGCAAGCATCAGGCCGGTGACTCGAAGATTGAGTTCACTGGATGGTCTCGCACCTAATATTTCCACCGGCATCGACCAAAAGAGCAGAAGCGTGTATCCAAGGATCGCCACCGCTGTCAGGCTCCAAGCAGCACGCGGGCGAATCATCACCCCGCCCACCGCAAGGTTGACAAAATAGAAAAAACTAAACGGATTCCCCGCACCGCCACTGAAGTACAGCATGACCGTGAGGGTGATCAGGTCGAGAAGCATCAGGGTCAAGGCAACGCTGTGCTGCACCCGAGATGTCTGCTCGTGCTGCATTAAAGCGGGCGATTGCACGAGGGCGATCGGTGTCGATCGAGGCTCGATTGCTGATTGAATGCCAAGTTGCGTTTTAGAGCTAATGCTTGGGAATGGCTGGTTGGGTGTGTTTTCGGAATTCGTCCTCGAGTGATTCGATTGAACAAACGGTGTGTTTTGGTCTTCGCCTTGTTGACTCTGTTGTTTGCCCGTTTGGAATTTTAGCCACGCGCCATAGGCTAAGTTGGTGATCGCCGTTAGGACAACGCAGGCAAAAAGCGGTGCGTAAGGTAGCTCAACCGAGGTGAGTAGTCCGGCAGCGAGAACCGTCAGTAATTGGCCGACCACTGCAGACCATCTCAAGTAAAGAAGCCATGCAGAAGAGCCGAGTGGAGCTGGCGAGAGCATCGGGAGAGGAAGAGGTGATTTGCTCATCGGATCAGAATCACGCTTTTGATGGAGCACCACATTTTCATCGAGCTGATTTCATGTCTCGATTATTTCATGTCTCGACGCGAAAGTTCATCACGTAGTTGAGCGGCGAGTTCATACTGTTCGCGTTCTACAGCGTCTGCAAGTTGTTCTTTGAGCGTTTTTCCAACGGAGTACTCGTTTCGCAGTGATTCTCGGAGATCGACAAGGCGAACCACAAGCTCGTCTTCATCAAAATGATCCTCCGCTTCATGTTTTTCGAAGAAAGCCCTCATCGCGTTCAGGCCCGAGTTGATTGCTTGAATCGCTTCTTCGGCAGATGCCTCTTCGAGTTGTCCGAGGGCTTCGGCCTGAGTTCGATGAAACAGCACAAAGGGCCGGTACTGTTCATGCGAACCAATCCACTCCTCGTCTTCGCTCATCGTTTCCGCGACATCCATCAACCGCAACGTGTGATCCGCATCCATGACCGCGCGATTGTAGAATTGCAGACGAAGCCAACTGATTCGTCGGTGGTAAAACTGCATGAATTCCCGATCGATATCCATGCACTGCTGATCGGTGAGAACGTGTTCGGGTTCGATTAATTGAGTCTGTTGAAGGAACTCAAGAACCGATTCATGACCCTCATAGGCTTCTCCATCGGGTCGCCCCGTTGTCTCCAATTGCAGAATTCCCATGTCCACGCGCATCTGCAGCACATCCCGCCCGTCTTTGCCTTTCGCTAGCCGCACGCCGAGCGTTTGCGGGTCGAAAGACCATTTTGAGAGCATTTCATCTAGGTGCGTCGCTTTTTTCATGTGATTCCGAAGAAGCTTCAGGATGTAGCAATCTGAACGGGGGGTGCAAAGCGGCGAGACAACCGCCATGCCGCTCCTGATTGTAAGCGAGAGAGCGTCGATCGTCAGGGCATGTGTCAGAGTCTGTTGGTTATCCTGATTGTTGCTTGTTTTTGCCCTTTTTTTTCTAAGGCAATTTTCTTTGCATTCGGATTTTTATTTTGTCGCGTCTCAGTGCTGGCTGGGCTCAACGCACTTTTTAAATTTTTTGCATCGTATTTGGACACGTTAAGCCTCAATCCCGTCATTCACTGCATCGAAAACATTTTCCTGCTTCCAATGCCTGCTATCGGAATCACACCCCCGCAGCTCATTCTGCAGAGCTTGATTGCGGGAGCGATAACCGTCGAGCGGAGCGTGTGTGCAGGCTTTAGATATAGGGGAAGGTGAGGCGGTTTGGCTGCAAAGCAGGTTGGTTTTGAGGCTGATTTAATCGAGCCCCGGTTTTCCTTGTCTCCGAGCTTTTTTCTCGGAGTGCTCGCGTTTATTTTGCAAACGTCGTCGCTGGCTGCCCTTGGTTGGCACAGTGGGGGTTCGCTTCTTCGGTGGGTGCTGACAACCAAGCAGCATTCGCACGAGACGCTGACGCACGTCCTGGATATTTTTCTTTTGATCTCTGTAGCGATCAGAATGGAGGACGATTTCACCGTCTCGGGTGATTCGAGTGCGATAGCTCTCTAAAAATCTTTGTTTCCAAGCGGCTGGCATTTGCTCGCACTTAGACGGACTCCAACGCAGCGTCGCCTTGGTGTTTAGCTTGTTGACATTCTGCCCCCCAGGTCCACTGCTTCTCGCGGTTGATATCTGGAATTCTTTCTCAGAGATCAACAACCGAGTGGTCACTCGAAGTGGTTCCATGGTTCAGCTTATTGTGAGGCAAGGGCTGGATAATTCTATGAATGAAGGGAAGAATCGATGGGGTCGCAAGATTTTACGGCAATTCGAATGACACTTTCTATCAAATGTTAGACGAATATTTTGTGGTTTTGGATAGTCGATCGCGGCAAGAAGATGAGTCTTTTAAAGGGATTCGCGATCCGCTGTCGGTTGGGCAACTGCGGCACAGTACGAGATCAGGCTGGATGCTGACGTGAAGCCACGCCGATTGCGACCGCGCTTTGACACTCTTTAAACTGTTTGATTGGATAGTATGTATTCAGCGTCAATTCAACTGAACGTCAATAAGTGAATCATCGAAGCGTCGAAGATCAGATGACTTCGAGTCTGCTAAGTCGCGTTCTTTCTTGATCGATAACTCCAAAGTCTATTAACAAAGGCGTCTGTGTAGCGTCTGTGGTGAAATGGAAATCATGAAGAAAATCTTGCGAATCATTTCTTGTGTCTCTGCGTTAAGCATCTCTTGGATGGCTGCCGGTGCGATGGGACAGGTGCGTTCGGGCGAGCGTCTAAGCCGCGCGGAGGTTGGCGCTGACAGTCCATCGAGTGTTCACACCGCCGATTGGCCTCGGTTCTTGGGTGAGAACTTTGATGGTTCCATCGATGCGGGCGGTGAATCCATTCTTTGGTCTTCCGCACCGGAATTTCAGTGGCAGCTTGACCTCGGCGATGGCTACGGGATCGCATCCGTTGCAGGCGGTCGTGCTTACCAGTGTGATTCGGTGGGTGGTTCTCGTTTTGCCGCGGGTAACGAGCGACTGCGATGTCTCGACTTAGTGACCGGCGATTTAATCTGGGAGGTTGCAGAGCCGATTCAGTATCAGGATTTGTATGGATATGAAGCTGGTCCTCGCAGCAGTCCCGTGATTTCCGGTGACAAGGTCATTACCTACGGTGTGACTGGGCTACTTATCTGTCGGCATGTTGAAGATGGAAAAAAGTTGTGGCAGGTGGATGCGAATCAGGCTTACGGGGTGGTTCAGAATTTCTTTGGCGTCAGTGCTGCACCGCTGGTGACCGAAGGATTGGTGGTTGTGATGGTTGGCGGAAGTCCACCCGAAGATCACAATATCCCACCAGGGCAATTGGATCGAGTCGTTCCGAACGGTTCAGCACTTGTGGCATTCGATCTTCAGACGGGCGAGCAAAAATGGAAAATTGGTGATGATCTTGCCAGTTACAGTAGTCCAAGAACGATGCAGATCGGCGGATCGAATGCCGTGCTCGTTCTTGCTAGAAATGGTTTGATCGCTGTTGACGCCAAGACGGGAAAAAAACTTTGGCGATTTGATCATCGTGCTTCGATCCTAGAGAGCGTCAATGCGATGATGCCTGTCGTAAAGGGTAATCAGGTATTCATTAGCGAGTGCTATCAGATCGGAAGTGCATTGTTGGAGGTGGATCAAGAATCAGCCAAAGTTCTCTGGAGCGACGATAGGCGTAGCCGAGAAAAATCAATGAGATCCCATTGGTCAACGCCGGTGTTGATCGGCGACTACCTATATGGATGCAGCGGAAGGAATGCACCAGATAGTGACTTTAGATGCATTCGGTTTTCAACTGGCGAACCACAATGGGTGGACCCAAGGCGAACGCGAACAAGTGTGACACGCTGGGGAGATCACCTGTTGGTAATGGAGGAACGCGGTCGATTCGAAGTCATGAAGGTTAACCCAAAGGAGATGGAGGTGGTTGCTCGTTATGACCTGTCCGTTCCTGATGGTGCGAGACCTGCCCTGAAGTTTCCTTGCTGGTCGGCTCCGATCATCGTTGGCGATCGTATGTTGCTGCGTGGAGATCAAAAGATGATTTGTCTTCGATGGAAGTCCGGATATTGATTGCCGATGAGAGAGATCGATTTAGTGGGTAATGGTCGTATTTGTTCACGAAAAATGGGCCCTTGAATCGATTGAGCGATTGATCTTGGTGCGCGCGAAAGATCGAAACCTCAATTGTCGGTGTTAAATCCTGCGTCTTTGGATCAATGGAGATTTAACCGCCTTGTGGTAAGTTTTTCGCATCGATCGTTTGATGCAATTGATGCAATTTGGTGAGGTATTTGCAGCGATCGTGGGTCCGCGAAAGCGGTTTCAAGGGACTCTTAAGCTTATCGAGCCGTTCAGCTTGCCTTGACAGCTCTGTAACCTTCCTACGGCCGAGCAAGCGTGATGTCGGTTCGGCACCTTTCCTGTTACCATGTGGGTCCTGTCGGGATTCATGGGTGCTAGCGCAAGACCTCCTGACTGGTTACCAAAATGATTGCGGATTCATCTCGTTCCACTGCTTCGTCGGATAAAAGCGTGAGTAATACCACCGAAAAGTCAGCTCCATCCATCTCGCCAGAGAATCGCTCTCGGTCATCATCGGAGCATGTTTTTTTCGTTGACAGGAACGCGCCGAAAAACGACTCGGTGGATTTGGCTCGGATTGAGACCGCCGTCCGTTCCTTGCTAGAGGCTGTGGGTGAAGATCCGGATCGCGACGGTCTACTGGAAACCCCCGCACGTGTTGCTCGAATGTACGCCGAAATGTTTGCCGGACTCAAAAGCGATCCGGGGCGTCATCTTGCGAAGGTGTTCGATGAGGATTACGACGAAATTGTTCTTGTTAGTGATATTTCATTTTGCAGTATGTGTGAGCATCACTTGCTGCCGTTCACGGGGAAAGCCCACATCGCATATCTTCCTAGTGGGAAGGTCGTTGGTCTCAGCAAACTAGCCCGCGTTGTTGAGGAAGTTGCTCGACGTCCCCAGGTCCAAGAGCGTCTAACGCAAACGGTTGCAGATTTAATCGAGGATCGTTTGTCCGCTCGCGGTGTTGCTGTTGTGGTGGAATCGACCCATAGTTGCATGACCATGCGAGGGGTTCGGAAACCGGGTAGCATGTGCCTGACAAGCGCGATGCGAGGGATCTTCCGAGATGACCCAAAGTCGCGATCAGAAGTGCTTGGCTTAATTAACCGCGTGTCTTAGTTTTCAGGCGATCCACGCCCGTGAACCTGATCCGACTCAAGCTTGGTGGATCATCGAGATTGCCTCATCATTTAGGTCTCAGTGATTTTGAGGAAGCCGCGACTATCACCTAGTTCGTTCTCAAATAGGTACGAGCGAGCCTTGCCGGAAAATCGCTCCGCTTGGGAGCTAACGGCAGGGGTTGAGAACATCGTTCCACGAATTTGACGCTACTCGAGCAATCCGCTTGTTTGATCACCGCTAAATCGCACATGCGTCCGAAACTGGGTGTTAGCAAATTTCGAATGAGTTTGTTCTTGCTAAACCCCGTTGCAGTTGCAGCATTAAAGCTGAAACCTCATGGAATACTGTCTTGCTAACACGCTTTCACGCGGAAATGAACGCATTCGACATTCGAGTTGCTGAACGTTCGACTCATCTTTCAACAAAGCGGTTAGTCACGAAACGAACCGCTCGTAACCATCTTGAATCTGTTTCTGCGTGCTCGCTGGGCTTGTCTCCGTTTCTTACGCATTGGGTGTCGGGAGAGTCGTTGAGGTGCGATAATTCAACCAGATGGCTAAAATTGGCATACTGCAGGTAATTGTCGACGACGGTCAAACGTAGAAACGTTATGGTTGTCGTTCAATCCAGGGTAAGTCATGACGTTGAGCGCTGCATCTTCATTGGATTGTATTTGACACAAGAAGGTTGTCACACTGGAACAACTGGATGGATATCGAGAGACAACGCATTCAAGATGATTTGAGGGGCATCATTTCAGGTGAGGTCTATTGTGATCCTGTGATGACCCAGCTTTACGCATCCGATGCGAGCATCTATCAGATTCAGCCCATCGGTGTGGTGCGTCCTCGCTCCGTTCAGGATGTCGTTGCGTCGGTTCAGTACGCTGCCGAACATGAAATCTCGGTGCATCCGCGCGGTGCGGGGACGGGGGTTTCTGGCGAGTCGTTGGGGCGAGGCCTGGTCATTGATTTTTCTCAATCCATGAGACGGATTGAATCCAACGTTGGGGATCATAGCGTCAAGGTGCAGAGCGGTGCCTCTCTTTCCGTACTCAATCGCACACTTCGCTCTCGGGGACGGTGGTACGGTCCCGACCCGGTAACAAGAAGTGTGACCACCATTGGCGGTGTTCTCTCTACGAATGCGTCAGGTAGCCATTACTTGCGAAGTGGTTCGGCCCGGGATACTGTCGAATCGATTACGGTGGTGACGGTGGATGGAGAGTTGGTTGAGTTATCACAGCATCGTGTTGATGAAGAGGGGACTGCGGGTAGGTTGGCACGCGGACTGACCGAAATTAATCATCAATTTGAAACATTGATTCAGGCTAGACGTCGTGCGCCGCAGTCACGAGGTGGTTATCGATTTGATGGAATCTTTGATCCCGAGGGAAAAGTTGATCTCGCAAAATTTATGGCGGGAACTCAGGGAACACTTGGCATCATCGTGGATGCAAAACTGAAAACGGAATCGATACCGAGCCATCGGGGTGTGATTTTACTTTTCTTTCACCGTCTCGATTCCGCTGCTCGTTCAGGCGTCAAGGCCGTCCGGTACGGTCCAGTGGCCTGTGATTTGATGGATCGACGTTTGCTGCAGATTGCACGGGAAACGAGTCCAGAGCTTGCAACGGCATTGCCGCGAGAGGCGGAGGCGATGCTGTTGATTGAGTTGCAGGGCGAATCGTTATCCGAGTTGAATGATCGCTTGAAAGTCGTCCACGACGCACTCTCGGGAACGACTGAGGGGGCTTTTGCGGGTGTCATCACCACCGAAAAGGATGAGCGAAACCGCTACTGGTCACTTTCTCGACGAGTTATTCCACGATTACATCGGGTGAAAGGTAATGCGGTTCCGGTGCCTTTTACCGAAGATTTGTGTGTGCCTCCAGAACATCTTCCTGAGGTTCTATCCGCATTGCAGGAGACGCTCAAATCAAATCAGGCGACTGCCACCATCTTTGCCCATGTTGGCCATGGCCAATTGCACCTTCGACCCTTTTTGAATCTTGGCGATCAACGAGATCGAGATCGCTTGCGCCCGCTTAGCGAACAGATAGCTGAAGTGGTTTGGAAATTTGGCGGTGAGATAAGTGTCGAGCATCCCGCCGGTTTGAGTCGGTCGTACCTGCTGCCTCGTCAATACGGAGAGCTGTGGCAAGCCATGGGGCAGGTCAAACGTTTGTTCGATCCCAATCAGCGATTGAATCCCGGAAAACTGTTCGCCGCTGAATTTCAGAAGCCTGATGAGAATCTGCGACCGGCAAATGCCACCATCGAAATTGTTGCGGGCGACCGAGTTCTTGTGGATGCGGATCCACAAACGTTATTGCAGTCTCGTCAAGCGGGGCGAGCTGTGCCGCAATTGCAAGTTTTGCAGCAATGGCCGGCTGGCAAGATGATCACGGATGTGACTCGTGGTTGTAATGGATGCGCCAGGTGCCGAACCACATCCACAAGTGACCGTCAGTGTCCAGTGTTTAGGGCAACGGTCAAGGAAGAAGCAACGCCTCGCGCGAAGGCTAATTTGCTTCGAGGTGTTCTTAGTGGACAACTCAGAGTCGATGATTTAACCGACCACCATGCCAAGTCGATTGTTGATCTCTGTTTTCAGTGTCACCAGTGTCGACTTGAATGTCCTGCTTCGGTTGATATTCCAAAAGTTGTTAGCGAACTCAAGGCACAGTACGTAGCAACCAACGGGATGCCGCTATCGGAAGCATTGATTGGACGGCTCGATACCATTGCTTCTGTACTTTCCAATGTACCTTCTGTCTCAAATCGTTTACTGCGAAGTCCATTTGCCCGTTGGATTGCCGAGCGGTTGTTTGATATTTCAGCGGCACGTGAGTTACCGCGAGTGGTTTCTCGAACGTTTCTTCGCTACGCTGCGGCTAGACGTTGGAATCGACCGCAGTCCCAAGGTGATCGAAAAGTCGCCTACTTTGTCGACCTTTATGCCAATTATTTCGATCCAGAAATCGGGCGAGCCTTGGGTGAGATTCTTCAGCAGAATCAGATCGGACTTTATGTACCGACGGCCCAGGCTTCAAGCGGTATTACTCGGCTAAATACGGGCGATATTCGATCCGCAAGAAAGTTTGCGAGGAAGAATGTTAGGCTTCTTGCGGATGCTGTACGGCAAGGGTACCAAGTCTTGGCTACTGAGCCATCGGCATTATTATGTCTCAAACACGAGTATCCTAATCTTTTGGATGACGAAGACGCCCACTTGGTTGCCGAGAATTCGTTCGAGGCGTGTGAGTACCTGTGGGATCTGCACGAAGCAGGAAGCTTGGATTTAGGGTTCTCCAAGATTGAGTGCCGAATTGCATACCATCAACCATGCCATCTTCGAGTGCTTGACCCTCGGTGTTGTGCTCCGAAGTTGTTGTCGCTGATTCCCGGAATCGATGTTGAAAATATTGATGCAGGCTGTTCGGGGATGGCCGGAGCATGGGGATTGCAGCGTAAAAATTATCGTAACAGCTTACGTATTGGCTGGCCTGTGATTTCTAAGATGAGATCAGCAAGAGTTTCCATTGCAACGACGGAATGCAGTGGATGCAAGATGCAAATTGAACATGGCAGCGATCGCAAGACATTGCATCCTTTAAAAATCGTGGCTCACGCTTACGGTAGAATGCCAAAAATTGAAAACGAACTTTCAGGTTGATCAATCCTTCCTCGATCGATTTTGTTGTAGTCATTCCCGTTGTTTGATGCGAAAGGGGATGGGTTGGATTTTGTGAGCAAGTTGTAAGGCGTGTACGATTTTTTTTCTGGTGCAACGATTTGAACGATGGGGCCTTTTTCTGCTTCTTGGTGTCAGCGCTGTGCCCAAAACACTTGCTTTGATTGTCGCGGACTAGTTGTTCGATCGCCCGCCCTTTTTTGCGTTCGTCTTAGCTATCTGTGCTCGCCAAGATAATTGTGTTGGTTTTCGTTGTGTCTCTTTGGGTAGGAATGAGGTTGGTAGTGGAGCCTAATGTGATATCGAGGCGAGTGGTTTTGTTCGCAGGTGCTAAGGATCTAGTTGGGGCGCAGGAAGTGACGTTGGAGTTTAAATGCCACGACGCAACCAACAAGCTAACGGCTCAAAAGATTCTCAGCCTGCTTGGCGAACTTTATCCGAGCTTGCTGGATCTGCTGCCAAGTTGCCGGTTGGCGGTTGACTGCGAATATGTATCCGGTGAGACTCTAGTCGATCTCGGTGCCGATGAGATTGCTGTCATTCCTCCTGTCAGTGGCGGCTAGGCGAGCGAGAGAGAAAGCCATGTTTTATTTTGGATGGAAGCTCTGGATTTGCTGAAGGTTCTATGTTTGATCGTCGCATCAAAGTGGAAATCGTTGACGTTCCCATTGTGCGTGAACGCTACGACGACGAGTTATCGCATCAGGACGTAGGTGCCCATGCATGGTTTGCAGGGGTAACGCGCCGCACCACTCAGGGAAAAATTACATCACTGCTCCACTATGAGGCGCACCGAGAAATGGCGTTGAAGCAGATGGAAGAGATTGCCGACGAAGCGCTCGAGCGATTTTCTCTCGCAGCAGTTGTGTTGGTACACCGTCTTGGTGCAGTTCCCATCGGTGAAGCGAGCGTTCTTGTTGGGTGCTCGAGTTCTCATCGACCAGAAGTGTTCACTGCTTTGCCATGGATCATGGATCGCTTGAAGCGAGATGTGCCAATTTGGAAGAAAGAGTACGACGATCAGGGGGCAGGAGATTGGATTCATCCACAAAATCTTGCGTAACCATTCCGAACGAATGTCTCATGGATTTATTCAACCGAGCGACACGATGAGTTCTCTCTCACGCATTTATTTTGATCACGCAGCAACTTCTTGGCCAAAGTCTGATGCGGTACTTGATGCGATGATTGATTTTAGTAAACGCTGCGGAGTCGCTGCGGGACGAGGTGGGTATCAGGCGGCGGTCGAAGCGGATCAGGTCGTCACGCGAGTCCGAAAAAAAATTGCCACTTTAATAGATGCTCAATCGGCAAGCTGCATCAGTTTCCATGCGAACGGAACTGCAGCACTCAACGTTGCCATTTATGGCATGTTAAGTGCTGACGATCATGTTGTGGTCTCAGCGGCTGAGCATAACAGTGTCTTGCGGCCTCTTCATGATCTTGAGCGACGCGGAGTGATTCGGTTGACGGTGGTGCCGGTTTGCAGTGATGGATCGGTTGATGCAAATGTTTTTATCAACGCCGTGAAAGATGACACTCGTTTGGCAGTTCTCACTCACGCGAGTAATGTCACCGGGGCGATACAGCCTGTTTCAACCGTCGGTGCTGCGATTCGAGCAACATCGACCTACATGTTGTGTGATGCCGCGCAGACCTTTGGTGCAGTGCCGGTCAGCGTCGATGCGCTGAATGTGGATCTGCTTGCAGCTCCCGGTCATAAAAGCTCTGGCGGTCCTTTGGGGACTGCTTTTTTATATGTGTCGCCCAAATTACATCATGAGTTTCGCCCTTTAATGTTTGGTGGGACCGGCAGCCAAAGTGAATCTTTAGAGATGCCACGTGAGATGCCCAGCAAATTGGAGCCCGGTAATCTTAATGTTCCTGCGCTTGCAGGCTGGGAAATTGCTCTCAATGAGTTAGTTGATCTTGAAATACGAGAAAAACAGCATCGAGAGATTTCTCAGAGATTGATTCAGGGTTTGCGGGCCATTTCAGGTTTAACGGTGCATGCTTCTGATGGTCCACTACCGATTGCAAGTGCAACACTGCGCGGACTTTCACCCTCTGATTTTGCTGCAATTCTTGATGCTGAATTCGGTGTCGAAGTGCGGGCGGGTTTGCATTGTGCGGCATTCATTCATCAATACTTGGGGACACAGCGAGAGGGAACCGTGCGGTTTAGCGGCAGTGCATCAACTACCGAGTGTGAATTGCAAGCCGTGTTAGATGCTGTCTCGCAAATCGTTCAAGAGATTTCGGATAGTTAAAGCGATCCTTGTCAATGTGATGGGTGGTTGATGTTGATCTTTGGCCGTGTGAAGATTTAGTGATGAGGATCTCGCGCGAAGTGTCGCCGCGTCCCTAGTAGTGGTGTAGGCGAGTGTGTCGAAATATCTTGGGATGAGAGAATCGATGAACCATTCGGATCAGAATTCAAAGCAGAGCAAAAAGAAGCCTTGGTACGCAGACGGCTTGCAGTTTACCTGTACGCAGTGCGGTGATTGTTGCAGCGGCGAACCGGGGTTTGTTTGGGTTGATCAGGACGAAATTGATGCGATGGCCGAAGCGATGGAGCTCTCTTCGGCGGCGTTCGAAAAGCGTTTCATTCGGCAAGTTGGGACGGATCGCAGTTTGGTTGAATATCCAGATGGTGATTGTATTTTATTGGATCCCGAAACAAGAAAATGTTCGGTTTACCAATCTCGACCGATCCAGTGTCGCACTTGGCCGTTCTGGGATTCTAACCTGAAGACGAAGCGAGATTGGAAAGAAACGTGTGAGGTTTGCCCGGGTGCGGGAGTGGGCAAAGTCTATTCGTTTGAAGAGATTGAACGTGCAAGAAAAGAAAAATCCGTTTAGCCAATCATCGTTTTCGGATTCGATGCTTTTGTTGAAATTGAGTGATATCAGCTATGTAATCATCGGGTTGATGCCGTAAAGGGTTCTCCGTTGCTGAATTGGAATCAGCTAGTGGCTGTGGTTGCAAGTTTAGCTTTCACTGCGGGGTTCTATTCCCCACCCAGATTTTTTCTCCTCGAGGAATGCTTCAAAGCGATTCTCTTCGATTGCATTCCTGGCCTGACTCATGATTCTCTGGTAGTAGGTGAGGTTGTGGTGGGATAATAGGATGGGGCCGAGCATTTCGTTTGCGATAAAGAGGTGTCTGAGGTAGCCGCGGCTATGACGACAGGCAAGGCATGGGCAGGCTGGGTCGATTGGGTCTGTGTCTTCTCGGTGAACCGCATTGCGGAGTTTCAGCGGCCCCTTGTCAGTAAACGCTAAGCCATTACGGCCGTTTCGGGTTGGCATGACGCAGTCAAAAAGATCTATTCCTCTCGCAACACTCTCAAGCAGATCAACAGGCCTACCGACTCCCATGAGGTATCTGGGTTTTGTTTCTGGGAGTGCCGGGGTCGTCGCTTGGGTGATTCGATACATCTCTGATGGAGCTTCACCAACACTCAGACCGCCTACCGCATAACCGACGAAGTCCATCGAGGCGAGTTCAGTTGCACATTGGACTCGTAGGGTTTCGTTTAATCCGCCTTGGACGATTGCGAATAACGCTTGTTGAGGACGATTGGCAGCCTCGAGGCATCGTTTCGCCCAGCGGATGGATCTTTCCATTGCTGCTTGCACCTGATCATCCTCTGCGGGTAACGCGACAACGTGGTCAAGTACCATCGCGACATCGCTGCCGAGGGATTCTTGGATCTCGATCGAATGTTCCGGCGTCAGTCGGATAATCGCTCCATCAATGTGGCTACGAAATGTTGCCGCCTCTTCAGTCACATTGTTAATCGCATCGAGGCTAAAGATTTGAAAGCCTCCGCTATCGGTGAGGATGGGGCCCTCCCAGTTAAACATTCCATGCAGTCCACCCAGTTTCCTGACTATCTGGTGCCCCGGACGCAAAGCGAGATGATAGGTGTTGCCGAGTATCATCTCGGCTCCTGTCGATCGGACTTGGTCGATGGTAAGTCCCTTGACAGTGCCTTGAGTTCCCACTGGCATGAAGCCAGGGGTTTGCACGGGACCGTGAGGTGTAAAAAAAACACCGCGACGCGCCATTGTCGACGCATCGCGGTGTTGAAGTTCAAATTTGAATTGGCTCATGAAGCCGCTGTTATCGCGAAACGAGAAATGTAGATCCTAAACGTTCAGGAATCGCAAAGCCCGGTGGATCAGCAGGGATCAGTCACCGCGCATTTTCAAGCCAAGGTCCGTCAGCTTTTCACGCACTTCGTTCAGGCTGGTGACGCCAAAGTTTTTGCACTCCAGCATCTCGTCTCCCGTCTTGCGAATTAGTTCTCCAATGATGTTGATCTGCAGGCGAGCCATACACTTCCTTGCTCGAACCGATAGGTTGAGATCGGAGATGGGGCGATCCAAAAGGGCCTGCTCGTCAGGACTCATGTGGCTAGTATCGATCGGCGGATCGTTCTGCTTTTTCTCATGAGCAAATTGACCAAGCGACAAACCTTTACTTGATAGAATCTCTCGAATCTCGTAGAGGCTGGTTTCGCCAAAGTTCTTACTGCTTAGCAGTTCAGCTTCGGAGGTTCGGGTGAGATCCCCGATCGTCTCAATTCCCATTTTCTCCAGACAGTTCCGGCTTCGAACACTCAGCTCAAAGTTTGTGACAGGCATGTTGAGAGTTTGCGCCAGTCGATCGTTGCGCCGCTGTGCTTCTTCGTCATAAAGCATGTTGCCGGTCGCGGCTGCATCTTTCATGTAAAGACGCGTACGCGGGTGGTCCGGGTAACAATCAAGGATACGCTTGTAGCACATTTGTGCTTTGTCAAACTGATTGTTGTCCTCGTAAATCAAACCCAAATTGATCAGCACCCCGATACCGGTTGGGAATGCCTTTGCGGCTTGCTCATAAAGTCGAAGGCACTCTTCGTCATTACCTAAACGATCATTTTCCAGAGCTAGACCAAAAAGGGCGCCTGCGTGGTTCTCGTCGGTGTTAACCGCCCTTTGATAAAGGGCAAGAGCCTCTTCCATTCGGCCGCCAACCGCTGCAACCGTCGCTGCACGCTGGTACATGTAGTTTGAGGTTTGCTCCGTTGGGCCGAAGATGTCGTCGAGCAATGCGAGTGCTTGATCGACTCGGCCGGCGTACCGATGGGCCTCCGCAATACCAATCTTGCATTGGTCGTTGTCATAGCCGGACGTTTGAGCTTGTTGGTAGGCGGCGATCGCGTCGTCGTAACGACCTAATTCGAATAAACCGGCGCCATGATAGAAAAACGCCATCGCGCTGCCATCAGCGTTTTTCAGCGTTTCGATCGCGTCGGCGAATCGCCCGAGTAAAAACTGGCAGACACCCATCTTGGACTTGCCCGCTGGGCTGAGGGACTCATTGTCCTCCATCTCCGAGACTGCGTCGCGCAGTTCACCGAAGTGTCCGTAATTTTCGGATACTGCTTTTCGGATTGCTTTTACATCCGAAGGTCCGAAGGAATTGTTCGCGAGAACCATTTCCTTCAAGTCGAGCACGTCGAGTTCGACTTCACTCATCGAGACGAATCTCCCGCCCTTATGGGCTGAAAAGAGTGCGTGATTTTAAAAATATCGGCCTGTGGACGGGATGTGAGTTGTTTTTAAACGTGATCACATTCCTACCAACAGAATTGCGTTGCGGTGTTTGAGCTTCAAACAATGCTTAGCAATTAAAAGCCAGCGGTGGGATTTGAACCCACAACCCTCGCATTACGAATGCGATGCTCTGCCAATTGAAGCTACGCTGGCGTTTTTTCACGGGATGACTGGGGGAGAGAATCCTGTCCCTCGGAAAACATTCTGCCCGGTTGGCTGTTTCGGGGTAATTGAATACCCAGAACTGACCAATCGCAAGCCATTTTCAGAACAACACAAACATTCCCTGCGCGATCCAAAATGAATCGCTGCCAATTCCCGTGCCAAAACGCATTTGGATCCCAGAAAATACGCTGAAAACCAGCAGATCGTCAAGAGGCGGCGGGTGAGTTCAAGGAACACCATACCCCAAGGGCTGGTTTGGTATACCCCTCAACAGCAGCTTGGAGCGATTTTTTGTGGCTTTCCACCCGTTGTGGTGGTTTTATTCTACGACGGAAGCTTTGGTGATGACAATCGGCTCGACCGGTACATCCCGCATTGGAATGCCGCGAGGGTCCACTTTTGCACCGGTTTTCACGGCCTCAATTTTGTCCACCACTTCCTTGCCCTCAATCACGACTCCAAAAACGGCGTAGCCAAAACCGTCCTGCGATTGGGCACGATCGAGGAAAAGGTTGTCCTTGGAATTGATGAAGAATTGACTCGTTGCGCTGTCTGGATCAGGGGTTCGCGCCATCGCAATGGTGTATTTCTTATTGCTGAGGCCGTTTCCGCCCTCATTTTTCACAGGAGCCATAGTCGGTTTTTCTTTGAGGTTGGCATCCATTCCACCACCCTGAATCATGAAATCTTTGATGACACGATGGAATACTGTGCCAGCGTAATGGCCGCTTTTGACGTATTTGACAAAGTTTTCAACGGTCTTTGGTGCCTTCTCGTTGTTCAGCTCAAGAACAATCTTTCCTGCAGTCGTATCAAGTTCAACCTTGGTTGATTCAGCGGCAGCGAAGCTATTCCCCACCGCAAAGCTTAGGGCGGCGGAGAGCAATAAGCGAGAAAAAATGTGTTTGGCAGCGGTCATGTTCGACATTGGCTCCTGCGAGACGATCGTCAATCGTGGTAGGGGGAGATCACTTTTCAATAGACAGCTTAGTCGTTTTTATCCAGCGTGTGTTTCGACTTGGAGTCATCGCTGAATCGGTGGTTTTCATCAGCCACGACGCACAACGCAAAAGCCAATACGCACGACAAAAAAGAGAGTTCGATTTGGTTGAGTCGTAGATCGTTTGCGTTGCGATGCTGTCGGTGGGTACTTTACACCGAGGCCAATTGTACGGGCATCTTTTGATTTGATCATCTACCGATTGTCTCGGTCTTAGTTTTTTCTGCGTAAGGAGTGCTTGGGGTCAGGGGATTCCGCAGCGATTGTTGTTTGAGCCAACCAAATAGATTCAGTATTGACTGAACAAACAACCTTAGGATTTTTCTCCATGACTTACGAGTTTTATTCGCTGAACTAACTGGATCCTCGAAACAATGATTTGTTTGTCTCGATGGGGTATGTTGGGTTTGGTAGAGAGTTCGGTGGCATTGATGTGGCGGTTGATAACTTCAACAGATTAGATCCGCTTTTGATTTGGTTCGCATTTTTCCTGACGAAGCAGGTCCAACACAATTAGGGAGTCTTCAGAATGGTAGCTTGTCGTATCAAAACTCGCGTGATCGCACGCGAGCCGATCTTTACGAAATCCACATTTTGGCTGACGTTCTATTTTTTATTTCCGATCGTGATTGGAAGTCGAGCGTTTAATGGTTCAACAGCCATTGCGTCCGAGAAAGGTCGACCGAACTTTTTGTTTATTTTGGTTGATGATCAATCCCCTTTTGATTTGAAGATTTACAACCCACATTCACCGCTTCATTCTCCGGTGCTTAATCAACTGGCGGCAGACGGAATGGTGATCGATGGCGCGCATCATATGGGGGCTTGGGTAGGGGCAGTCTGTACACCCTCTCGCCATATGATCATGACGGGGCGTTCGGTTTGGCATATCCCCAATCGTGGAAAGCAAGATCGTAACCCGAATGCCGCAAACCCTGAGTTGGTTCCCAGCGGGCTCGAGCATTCGTCGCTACCGGCTGTTTTTAATCACGCAGGCTACCGGACCATGAGGACCTGTAAAAACGGGAACAGTTACGATAAAGCGAACGCATTGTTCACCGAAAGTCGCACTGCGACCAAGCGAGGTGGCACCGAAGAGACCGGAAGTGCTTGGCACGCGAATCAAGTGCTCGATTACCTAAGTCAACGAGAGACGGCGGGCGTCGATGATCCGTTCTTTATCTATTTAGGCTTCTCTCATCCCCATGACACGCGCGACGGCATTCCAGAGTTGCTCGCGAAATACGGTGCGGTTAATCACAGCGATCGTCGGTCACTGCCTCCGGTCAACGACAAGCAGCCGAAGTTACCACCTAACTACCTACCCAAACATCCGTTTCATCACGGTCATCCTGATCTGCGTGATGAAGTTGCGGTGAGTGGCGTTTGGGATCGACGAGATCCGGCGACCATTCGCAATGAATTGGGGCGAGAATTGGCTTGCAGCGAAAATATCGATCGGCAAATTGGACGTGTCCTAGATCGCTTGCGCGTGATGGGTGAATTAGAGAATACCTATGTGGTCTACACTTCGGATCACGGCATGGCGATTGGGCGACACGGTTTGCAGGGTAAGCAGAATTTGTATGAGCATACATGGAGAGTGCCCATGATCGTAAAGGGTCCCGGAATCAAGCCGAATACTCGAGCGATCGGCAATGTTTATCTGATGGATCTTCTAGCCACATTTTGTGATCTAGCGGGAATCGATGAGCCGGAAACGAATGAAGGATTAAGTTTTCGTTCCGTTCTTAGTGGGGAGCGTGCCTCGATACGTGATGTCCTTTATGGTGTTTACTGCGGTGGTACTTTGCCGGGGATGCGTTGTGTCAAAAAAGGTGATTGGAAACTAATTAAATATGATGTTCTTGATGGTGCGGTGCGGGAAACGCAGCTGTTTCATCTTGCCGAAAATCCTCACGAGTTACTCGCGCAGCACCATGTTCAGACCAATCAGGCATTGACCGCAATGACGCCGTTGCCTCATCAATGTGATCTTGCAGAAAATCCTGATTACGCAGCAAAGCGAGCCGAGTTAGAAGCTTTGCTTCTTGATCAGCAAATCCAGCATGATGATCCTTATCGGCTTTGGGATCAGGCAGGTAAGTAATTGAAGCCAATGACTGTCCGGTTCTTTTCATGATGGCCATGGTCACTTCGTTAGTGTTCGGCAGCTTTTTGGGAGCCGACCTCGTCAGGTTTATTGTTGGTAAAGTCTGTTTGTTTTCAGTGCTAACCCATAATGGTTAGTGGTACGGGCGGAGGCTGTGATCATTTTGTTCTTGTTGATTGTGATCACCGATTTTATCGGGTGGCGTGTCTTTTTTATTTGGAAGGTAGGTTAAAGGTAGATGTCTTTTCTCTCGTCTCCTCGGAACTGTTGTTTGCTGACGGTGTTCAGTTTGGCGATTTTTGCGTTGTGTGAGGACCCGTTGATTGCAGAGGATGAACTGGCTCGAAAGCCAAACCTGATTTTCATTCTTGCAGATGATCTTGGATACGGTGACCTTGGTTGTTTTGGCCAGTCGGTGATTAAGACTCCACGTCTGGATCGAATGGCGACCGAGGGGATGCGTATGACTCATTTTTATGCCGGCAACACGGTTTGCGCACCGAGTCGCAGCGTGTTGATGACGGGGCAACACATGGGGCATACGCACGTCAGAGGAAACGCTAGTGGTGGAGATATGATGATTCAGAGTCTGCGCGAAGAAGATGTAACGGTTGCAGAGGTTCTGAAAAACGCCGGTTATGCCACCGCGTTGATTGGGAAGTGGGGGCTTGGCGAGGTGCATCAGCCCGGTTCACCTTTGAGGCAAGGATTCGACCGATTTTTCGGGTACGCGAATCAGGTACACGCGCATAACTATTACCCAGAATTCCTCTGGGACAACAACAAGAAAATGCTGTTGAGGAATGTGGTTGAGCCAAGTGAGCGGTCATACGGAGGCTTTGTCGGTGGCGCAGCGGTCAAGCGAATCGATTACTCTCATGACCTTTTCATTGATGAGTCACTGAAGTACATCGAGTCACACCATCACGAACCATTTTTTCTCTACCTCGCTCTCACTGCTCCGCATGCTAATAACGAGGGTACTCGGATGACAGGTGATGGTGCTGAGGTTCCGGATTATGGGATCTACGCG
>JADHOA010000026.1 GCA_016779185.1 Rubripirellula sp. | reverse complement strand
GTAACTCATCACGGCAGAGTTGAATGGACCGCCGTGAAGGCAGAGCCGATCGACTTTGAACCCAAATCCGACTGAAAGTTTGGTGGCAGATCGTATCTAGCTTTTTCACTTCCTTGTCCTTTGGGATCCTGGTAACCGACTCGGCAGACACACAATCCACTCACCCCGTACTTCACCGTAGCCGAGCTTGATCGTGGCTGATCGTTTCGCGAGTTTCGACTCAACCAACGTTTCGACTCAACAAAACTTCACCCCAACCACATTTCCTGTGGCCAACTTTTCCCTTTGGTCAAAATCCTCCGTGGCCAAAATCCTCCATCAATGGTGCAACGAATGGAAATCTTTGACTCTGCGTCTCGACCTCGGCCCTGCGGGTCGACGCGTCGCCTGCGTTTGATCCTGTCCGCCTTGATTGCCACCACGGCGGCCCACCAAGCCTCGGCAGATGATTGGCCGCAGTGGCAGGGCAAGAATCGCGATGCGGTTTCGGCCGAGAGCGGTCTTTTACAACAGTGGCCCGAGGGTGGTCCGCCACTCGCTTGGCGAATCGATAACCTTGGTGGTGGCGACAGTGCCCCGGCGGTCGTGGGTGGCAAGATCTATGGCATGAGTAATCGGGAGGGCAAAGAAATTGTCTGGGCGATCTCGGAAGAAAACGGCTCGCCGGTCTGGAGTACCGAGTTGGGTGATGCGGTCGAACAGCGTATGCCGCAGTCCAAAGAAGGCCCCGGTGGAACGCCAACCGTTGACGGGGACCATCTCTTTGTGATCGGCATGGGGGGGCGCGTCGCCTGCCTGCAACTAGCCGATGGCAAACGGGTTTGGGAGCGACAACTTGTCGATGACTTTGGCGGTCAAGTCCCACCGTGGAGCTTTCGTGAATCGGCGTTGGTCGACGGTGACCACGTGATCTGCACCCCGGGCGGCCCCGAGGCGACGATGGTGGCGCTAGATAAAAAGACCGGTGAAACGGTTTGGAAGAGCGTGCTAACGGTAGAAGCAACCAGCAACGCGGGCCCCGGTGGTGGACCTCCAGCGTTTGGACGCCCGGGTGGCGGGCCCGGCAGTCCACGTCCCGAAGGCAGTCCACGTCCCGAAGGCAGCCCACCGCCTGGTGGTGGACCCGGTGGTTTCGGACCAAGACCGGGCGGTCCCGGTGGATTTGGACCCGGTGCTGGTGGACCAAGGCCTGGTGGACCAGGCGGACCTCCTCCTCGCGAGGGCGCAGGAAACAGCGGCGGCAACTTTGTTCAACCTCAAACCGCCCCTCCCCCACAACAACCCGGACAGCGAGAACCGGGCCAAGGCGGCCCACCGCCTCAAGGCGAAAATGCCCAGCGACCCGGTGGCGGCGGCTTTGGAGGTCGTGGTGGATTCGGTGGCCGTGGCGGATTTGGTGGCGGACGATTCGGTCGTGGCGGACCACGCCCAGCAGCTGCTTACTCCTCTGCGATCGCAATCGATTTTCAAGGTGAACGTCAGTATGTCCAAATAACCGCCAAAGCTCTAATCGGCGTCTCCGCAAAGGACGGCAGCGTGCTCTGGCAATACACCGCCCCAGCCAATGCGATGGGCATCAACTGCTCGACCCCCATCTACCACGATGGAATCCTGTTTGCCGCATCGGCCTACGGAAACGGTGGCGGTGCGATCAAACTGATCAAAAAGGATGACGGCAGCTACGACTACGAAGAACTCTATTTCACCTCCAGCATGCAGAACCATCATGGTGGGATGATCGTGGTGGACGGAGCTCTTTATGGTGCAAACGGTGGCAACGGCGGTGGCATCATGACCGGTATCGATTTTGAAACCGGCGATGTTCTGTGGAAAGATCGTGGCGGCCCCAAAGGTGCAGTCGCCTACGCCGATGGACGTCTTTACCTGCGAGGTGAAGATGGGCCGATCGTCTTGATGGAACCTTCCAAAGAAGAATACATCGAACGCGGTCGCTTTGATCAACCCGATCGCACCAGTTCCAAGGCATGGGCGCATCCCGTGATTGCCAACGGCAAACTTTACATTCGCGACCAAGACTTGCTGCTCTGTTACGACATTCAAGCCAAGTAAGGCGTTTTTGCATCACGGCATTCAAGGGTGAACTTGGAAACAAGCTCAAAAGCCGAGCCAATCATTAGAAGAGCGGGTCCACACGGGTCCGCTCTTTTTGATTGCCAATGGATTGAAAAGCGATTTGATCTCTAACGTGACATCGTGATTCGCAGGGATTCGACGATCCACTGGATTTCAGGTTTACTCAGATAACTAAACCAAAGCGGATCACCCAGCGGCTCTGGCGAAACCTTGACGTAATAGTCCCACGTGGGGCCATCATCCGAGGTGTACTCCTTGATCCCAAGCTCGATCAAATCAATCTCGCGGCGTTGCCACTCGGCAGCTACCGCTCCCTTGAAACTACTCTGTGAAATTCGCAGGTAACGATTATCAAGCGTGATCATGCCATGCAGTGAGATGCAATAAAGCAGGTAGATCACCCCCAGAATCCAAAAAGAAGTGAACACGCCAAAGATCACCCAGCCGGCCAATGAACTTCCCTGAACCTTTCCCGCCAACAACGCAGGCACCAGAGTCCCGGACAACAACATCTGCATAGAGGTAAAGCAGTAAAAGAAAACTCGCCCAATCGGCGTGGTGGATCCATAGTAACCGCGTTTGGGGAGTTCAATCGTTAGCCCATCCGCCGTGGTTTGCAGAACAAGCGAACTTCCCAGTGGTGCGTTTGGCAGCGATTCATTGAGAGCACCAACGGATCGACCCGTTTTGTGTTCCGATGGTGTAAAAGCATCACCGGTGGTTGCACGTTCCCCGGCTGCTGTGCCCCAGGAGTCGATCGAATGACCAACATCAATTGGATTCACTGAGTCCGGGAGTGGATCGATCCGCGACCCCTTCTCGACGAACCCCTTCTCGCCCAAAGAGCTGGATACTTTCTTCCCAAACAACGAATCGATGTTCTCGACTGGCAAAGGCGCCCCCGACAGCGCCGCGAAGGCACCGTTTTGCTGTCCGCTAAATCTCGACCCCGTCGCTGATCGCTGAGCGACTCGCTGAACACGCTGAGGTAAGGTTTGCACCAATTCACGGATCAATTCGTTGGGAAAAGCACGAGCTAGATAGAGACGACGCCCACCGGAATGTTTAGCCACCAAACTCGAGGCGTTGGCAAGGAAAGACAAACTCGCCGTGGGACTCAAACCACCACTTGGCAACTCCTCGCCCGGATATTCCACGCGAAAACCTTCCAAGCGATCGAGCCGACATCTTCGGCGATGACGTAAAAGCCCCAATCGCCTGATCAAGCTAAGATGCTTTTGCGTGATCAGGATTTCCGTCCGACCAAAAAGCGTCAGCACGCTGCGATATAAAATGAATGCCGACGCAGGAAACAGGAACACACCCAAAAAAGCGAGCGGTGCCAAGTCAATCCAATCGAAGGTTCTCGGTTGTTGATTCCTTGCCGGAACGCCCCAATAAAAAAATGCGGTGATCGCGCACGGCCAAACTGCGAACATGATTCCGAGTAGTATTCCGAAACAGCCCATCCCTCCTTGCACGGGATGAAGCACCTTCGGTAGATGTACGCGACTGGAATCGATTTCATCCAACCACCGGATCGGTTCCTGCATCACTTTTCCGTCCCCGTATTCCCGCCGGAATCATTTCTGCTCAATTCAATTCTCCCCAGCTCTATCTCAAACGGCGAAGCGGGATATCCCCTATCATTGAATAGATTGACCGAAGGTTCCGGAAAGGGTTGCCATGCATATCGCACGGCGCGGGGATGCGGCACCCGATCCGACCAAACCGCTACCTGCTGTTTGCCAACGATCTTTGCCTTTGCATCGTGAAATTGCCCCGAATCATCTGCAAGCTGAAAGTGCCGAGGCGGTTGATCATCTGTGCCGATCAATTGCTCGCCAAAATGGTCAAACGTCACGGTGACGATCGATTCAGCGGTTGCAATCGTTTGAACGGTTGGCCCCGTTGAATCGGCATGAGCGACTCGTTCGTAAGTGTTCGCGAGTGCTAAGTCGGCCAGTCGTTGTCCGACCAGTTTTTTGAGAGGAGGATGAACATTGGTCGGATGCCCAGTATCAATGGTGACCGCCATCCAAGCGTCATCGATTTGATTTGCGAGACGCCGCTGAGATTCACGAAACGCTGGCCACTCCTCGCGTTGAATCGCTGGCAACTGAACCAAGTAGAACGGTAACTTCACGGCGTCCGCCCCAAGGGTTGCGCCAAGAGCTTGCTGCCAAGCGTCTCGCCACTGCTGCACCAATAGCGGAAATAATCGTTCATGCTGTTCGACTCGAAACGCCGTCTCCGCGTTCGACTCACCCTGATACCAAATGACTCCACTCAAAGCCAATGGCACCAGTGGCCGCACTCCGGCATCCCAAAGGAACCCTGGCTTGAAAGGATGCCTCGGCCCGTTTTGATCGAAAGGAATACGGTCGCCGCTTGCCATCGCTCCGATAAGATTCTGCTCACCACGCGATCGACAAAAATCACCGAGCACCGGTTTATCAAGCCAAACGCCCGTCACAAGACTTTGCAACTCTTCGTCGTGTGCCAATGCGGACTCCGAGATCCAAGACTCCGTTGGCGACCCACCCACGGCCATTGCGATCAAACCGATGGGTCTGCTGAGTTGTTCTCGCAGACGCAACCCGAAGTGCCAACCAACTGCGGAAAAATCCGTAGCCTCCTCTGCGGTCGATCGCTCCCAACGACCTTGGTAGTAATGATCGGGAGTCAGGGAAGTGAGTTGATCGGCGGAGTAAGTGCCACTGCCGCCACCGGCCTGTGCGACAAGATTGAGCAATCGAACATGTGGTTGATCGGCTGATTGAAGTGATTCAGCTGCGTGCGTCGTTTTCTCTAGTGGCCACTGCATGTTGGACTGGCCTGCACAAAGCCATACTTCACCAAGCATCACGTCGTGAATTTCAAGCGACTCGTTTGCCGAGGTCACTTGCAAAGTGTGCGTTTGAGAATCAACTTTTTGCGGCGGCAGCATCACTTGCCAATCACCTTGGTGATTGGCGGTGGTCGATTGCGATACCTCTAAAAACTTTACGGTGACCTGCTGATGCGGTTTTGCTTTTCCCCAAATCGGAAGGGGACGATCCGCCTGCAAGACCATGTGATCGGTGAACCATCGAGCCAATTCCAATGACGCTCGATCGGATGAAGCGGATAGCGAGGAACCATTCTGAACACGCTCACTTGCAACCGCATCAGCGACATCAGCGAACAACTCCTCAATCGCCACTCGCTGAAAGGTCAGGTGCGACTGACTTCCTTCGTAAAGAATCCCGACATGCAGATCATCAACCATGCTCATGCATGAATAGCCCGCGCTGACGCCTTCATCCAGCAGAACTCGATTCTCGGCAAGCCAGTTCAACCCAAGATCAACCGAGGCCTTGATCATCAATCGCTCACGTCGAGTCGTGCTGTCCGGGTTTGAAAACAGCAACCAATTTTTTTGCGATGGATCGTCGATGGAAAATGGCCTGATCAGACTTGCCATGCAGGCGCGAGGTTCAATGAGACTACGCTCGGAGGTCACATGCTTTTCCCATGTCTTCCCCATGTCGCGAGTGATCATGACCACACGACGATCTTTGCGGTTGTAACGACAGTTAAGCATCAGAACGCCGGGCTCAATCTCCACAACCTGCGACTCGGTGGTATCATCCCATGCGCCGGTGCCAATCTGCCAAGTGGTGCCATGGTCTTTGGAATAAAGGATCGTGGAATGCGGTAAACGCTGCTTTTCGGGCGGGTCTTGATACTGCGCGGCGAAGACAATCGTTCCATCGCTCATCGTGATCCCGCGTCCGGGACCGGGAAGCACAAAACACCAGCGGGGATCTTTGATTTGCTGAGTCACATTGATCGGCTTGGACCACGTGACGCCATCATCATCACTACGAACCATCATCACTTGGCCGGTTTCTTCGGGCGTCATCCCCGGACCAGAGCCAACCCAAGAACGATTCCCATGACTCCAAGTCGCGGCGACCCAAATGGTGCCAGTTTGCTGGTCCACCAAAATCGCGGGATCACCAATGCCGTCGAAACGCCATTTGGCGTCACGACCCATATCCATGATCGCTCGCATCGGCTCCCAGTTTCGCCCACCATCGGTCGAACGAGACATCCCGATGTCAATGTCGTTGGGTAAGTCACCGCCACCACGATGCCGAATGTCATAAACGGCGATCAGGGTTCCCTGCTTGGTTGTCACTAGCCCCGGGATTCGGAACGTATGCACGCCATCGTCACCTCCTTCGCGCAACGCGATTCCGGGACGCTGGAGCAATGGACTTTTGACAACCTTTTTTGCTTCCGCGTCGCTTGTTGATTCAACCAGAGAACCATCCACGGGATGTTGTACGTCTGAGTCGCCGCAAGAGACGGACAGCAACTTTGCACCGACATAGGTATCGAGTGATAAGCCAGAGTCAAGAAAGCCGTTAACCCAAAAAAGGTTCTCGCCTTCGGATAGTGGCAACTCGGAATTGAGTTTAATGGTTTGCTGCGTGCCTTCTTGCTCCGTTATCGCTTGATTGTTTGGTGACACATCGTCGGCCGCCCGAGACGCAGCTGGGTTGTTGCCAACTAACAGCCTGCTCGCGGACAAACCTTGTGGTAGCGGCCCACCTGGCTGATCACTCAAAAATAGGCCATTCACTGGCGATTCACCTTGCGATGCAACCACTTGCGCAACGACCGTTTTGAGTTGCAGCGGCTGCAAGTTACCCTCGGTTGTAATTTTCAGCTTAGCTAGTGGCGCCGATTGCTTGCCGATCAACGCGGGAAGCGTGAATGGAATTTGCTCGATCAACGTGACCTTCTGTGGTTGCAGTTTGGTGATCTGTATCTCATCGATCAGGATTCCGGTCGCCGGTGGACTGGAGCAAGAAAAACGAAGACGCTCAATGGGACCGTCACCGAGTGGAATCTTGACATCGTTCAAAAAAGCTCGACCGACTCGAACGGAGGCATCACCATTAAAAATTTCCACCCACGCTCCGGCAACCTCTTTCTCGACTCGAAACGAGAACGGTGATCGACTTGTCCAACGCTCGGCCCAGAACCGCAGCACATGATTCGCCGGTATAGGATCCGTCAGCTTGACCGTCACGGCAGTACGCTCTCCGCCGCGAAGATGGAGACAGCTCTTTCCAAACTTCGCATGAGTGGGATCAATGGCCGCTTCGCCGCTTTCGCTTTCCCAAATGCCGAATTTCGATTGCCATCGCACGGAAACGCCTGCGCCAGATGTCTCGAAATCATCAACAAGAATGTTGCTGGATTCTGCAGCGTTTTGCGGTGCTACGGCATAAGCGTCGTCGGATGCAGAAGGTGCAATGACCAAAATCATCCAAGCTAAACTTAAAAGAAAACGCTTCGGCAGGGAAAAGAGCATCAAATCATTCTCAATGATTGTTGTCCGATTGGAACCGGTCGACGACAAGCTTAACAATCGAATTAGGTGTAAGATCGAAAACCATCTTAAGATCAGCAACCGGTTGCAGATCACGGATCGGATGGATCGGGAACCCAAGACTCGGTTACCGGCTGCACAGTGACATTTGGTTGGGAAATATTTAACGATCGGATCGATCACTTGACGAGCGTTCATCGTGCGATGGGACAACAGTATCGCAAACCTCTCAACACATTTTCAATCCGCATGTTTCACCACTACATTGGCATCGATTATTCTGGCCGGGGCACGTGCACGACAAGAACTTCGGCCATCCAAGTCTACCGAGCAGAGACCGGCTTGGATGCCTCGGTGGTGAATTCTCCCGCATCCACCGAGAATCGCCGCAGGAATTGGTGCCGACAAGAAGTTGCGGAGTGGCTGCTTAAAGAAATCGAACAGGGCAAGTCGTTTATTGCTGGGATCGACCATGGTTTCTCGCTTCCGGTTAGCTACATGCAGAGATTCTCGCTCAACAATTGGCCCGAATTCCTCAACGACTTTTGCAATCACTGGCCAACCGACCAGCCCCATGTCAGCGTGGATGATATCAGAAAAAAACTTTCCAATCAGTTAGGCAGGATTGGCAAACCCGACGAATATCGTTTAGCAGAGCGATGGACTAGTTCCGCGAAAAGCGTGTTTCAGTTTGACGTCCAAGGATCCGTGGCTAAATCAACTCATGCCGGCATCCCTTGGATACAAAAGCTACGCACCGAGGCGGGCGATCGGCTTCACTGCTGGCCATTTGATGGATGGAAGATCCCAAAGAATCGATGCGTGATTGCGGAAGTGTTCCCTTCGATTTTTCGTCAGCGGTACCCGCGTGGCAATCGCCATGCTGATGCGCAAGATGCCTACAGCGTCGCTCGCTGGCTGTCAGAAGCCGACCAAAACCTGCAATTGCAACACTTTTTTGAACCTTTTCTAACGATCGAGCAGCGAAAACTTGCAAACCTCGAGGGTTGGATTTTAGGTATTATGTAACCGAGTCTTGTTTCAAACCATCATCCTCAGGGACGACCCATGCATTCCTTGCGAACCTACTTGTCGGTTAGCCTTCTGCTTCTTTCCTCGTTCACCTTGTTTGCTTCGGAGGCAGAAGAACTCTGGGACAAGGCCAACGCAATGAAGCGAGAAGCTGCTGAACTGGCAGAACGAGGCCACATGGAAGAGGCAAAGAAACTGGGAAAAGAAGCGGCGATCCTGTTCAAAAAAGTTGAAGCAATCAAAAAAGATCAAAAAGATCCGCGATGGAACGAGATCGAAGGAATCAAGAAGCGGATGCACCAATTGATGATCGAAGAAAAAGAAATCGGTGATCGTGATGATGCGAAACCACGCCTCAGAGAAATTCGCGGAGAACGGGAAGAGTTGGAGCGATTCATTCATGAGATCATGGCTGACATCAAAAGAAGCGAAGGAAAGCATCCAGAGAAACCACATCACGAGCAACCACATCACGAGCAACCACATCACGAGAAACCACATCACGAGAAACCACATCACCCTGAACACGCGGATGGTGCAGAACATACCGATGGTCCACACCGACATCACGAAGAAATGATGCATCGTCTCCAAAACATGCGAATCGCTGTTGATCACCTACATCAAGCGGGCCTGCATGACGTCGCAGAGCATGTCGCTCAGCGCGCCGAGGCAACCGAGAAAGAACTGCATGAATTTCGAATGGAACAAGAGAGACGAGAACATGGCGAACACCCCGAAGCACAAGAGCACGAAGACCCCATCCATCACGTGATGCGTCAACTCGAAGAGATGCGTCACGAAATCGGACGATTGCACGAAGAAATCAATCATCTACGCAATCGATAAACCGTGATATTGATCGAAACACGAAGTAAGAGGCCAGCTCAGCGGGAGCTGGCCTTTTTTTTCGACCTGTCAACTGGTCACAGAATGGGGCGTTCCTCGACCGAAAGATTTTTTTAGAAGCAAGTACGCAAGTCTTGGTTAGCGTCGATGATTGATGTTCTGCTAACATTGCGCAGATGAATCAGTGAATTTCTTTGCACCCGTAACATTCTCTGCATGACATCCCGAATTGCGACCATGACGAAGCTTAACCCACCGATTGTCGACTTTTTGCAGCAGCGTGAAAAAGAGTTTGATCAAATTGATGTGGAGAGAAAAAAACTCCTCATGCAACTCGCGCAATACGTGCGAGAACGAACATCCGCCTCACAGCTCGTTCAACTGACTTTTCTATGCACGCATAATTCACGTCGAAGTCACCTGTCACAAATCTGGGCTCATGTTGCAGCCGATTACTACAACGTCGAACCCGTCAAAACTTTTTCGGGTGGAACCGAAGCAACCGCGATGAATCCACGAGTCGTCGATTCACTGCGACGAACAGGTTTTGAAATCCAGATCGATGGTGGATCCGCCGAGAACCCTTGCTACTTGCTGTCTTATTCCGACCAAGGTGCGACCATCGAGTGTTTCTCAAAGGTTTATCACGAAAGCCCCAATCCAACCGAGCACTACGCAGCCATCATGACCTGCTCAAGCGCGGATCAAGCATGCCCGATTGTTCCTGGGTGTGAAACTCGATTACCGATCCGCTACCAAGATCCCAAAGTATCGGACGGAACGCCACAAGAGCGGGCAACCTACGACGAAAGATCTCGTCAGATCTGTAGAGAAATGCTTTATGCGATGAGTCGAGCAAGAGACTAACGATCGACGTGGTCCGTTCATTCAGCCCCACCACCGCAGTCTATGATTCGGTCGCTCGCCGTCACAGAGCAGACCGTCAAACAAAAGGCCGTCAAACAGCAGGCAGTGAATCACTGCGACCACGTCAGACCCTCATAGATTCCGACACGGTTAGTGACTGCTAATGATTGCTAGTTACTGCGGGTTGGGCGATAAGCGTGGGCCCAAGCGAGGAACGTGCTCACTTGTCGTGTCTGGATCCAAACCTTTCCTTGACCCGAAAATTTACAAACCAATCCTTCGCCACCAAAGAAGAAGGATTTTAACTTCCCAGCTTTGCGAGCGCCGGGCAGAACGGTGACGCGATACTGCAGTGTGTCTTCAAAAGCAACAATGTATCCCGTATCAACAATGAAGTCGCCCGAGACGTCGATCGGCATGATGGCGCCATAGGAATTGAAGAAGATATCGCCCGTGCCAGAGGCTTTCAGCAGCACCAGTCCTTCGCCGCTAAAGAACCCCTTTGCCCCTTGCCACTTGCCGGTCAAGTCGATCCCTTCGGTATTCAGCATGTAGGCACCACGCTGAAGGTACAGAGAACTGTTTTCGAGTCGTTTGTAGGCGATGTCACCGGCCGATCCGCCGGCGAACAAGATTTCACCGGGGCCTGAGCTCGCGGTGAAAGTATTGACCACAAGGCTTTCACCACCAAGCATCCTACCGAGGCTGCGACCAACACCACCGCGAAAACCTGCTTTCAAGTGAATTCCGGCGCTCATCGACACCATGGCCGAAGGTTCCGCAAAAACCTTTGCACCTTGCTGCAAATCGACTTGGAGGATCGAGAAGTCAGGACGCTGTGAGATCTCATAACTCAACTCTGGTGTCGTCCCGCGAAGTGGCTCGCTCGTCTCGGCGTCATGTTTTCCGAAAGATCCTGACTGAGATTCCGCACCAACCATTTCTGCCTCGACGATTTCAGCATCCAGCACTTGCTCTTGATCCAGCACTTGTCCTTGGAAACTCGGTTGAGTTTCTTCAGGGTTGTTTTGGCCGTCACGACCCGGAACGTTTGCCGTTACCGAGAAAGCGTGACCACATTCTTTACACCGCACGTTCTTACCTTCAAGCGCATCATCCAATCGATAACGCTTTTGACATTGAGGGCAATTAAGATCAATCATGATTTCAACCAAATCTCATGGTGTTGAGTAGATCGTTTGGCACTAACGCGGACGCAACTTGGGTCCAAGTAGTTTTCCGAAACTTGGTGGATTGTGACTTTGGCAATAAAGCTTGCCTTGCCCTTTGAACTTACAGACAAGGCCTTCACCACCTAGAAAACTACCGATCCAACTTGACCCAGCTTTGCCGAGATTAAATTGCAGCGTGTCTTCGAACGCAACGATATGCCCGGTATCCACGACGTACTCGCCATTGACTTCGATCTCGTGAATCGCACCGAAGCTATTAAGAAGTACATCACCGGTTCCGCTACATTTGACCCAAAACATTGACTCGCCGCCCAGCAACCCTTTCCCAAGGCCTTGCCAAGTGGTATCGATCTCAATGCCTTGATCCGACGCAAGCCAACTGCCGCCTTGCACCACCAGCGAACCACCGGAAAGCGGATGGTGAACAATGTCACCCAACATCGATGGCCCAATCATGAGCATTTGATTCGAAGCGGTCGCGGTGAAATGATTCAGGAAGTAACTTTCACCCGAAAACATCCGTTTCAGGCCTTTGCGAAAACCGCCACCGCCCCCGCGGGACTTGGACGTCGTCTCGACTTCGAAACCACTGCTCATTGCCACCATGGCTCCAACCTCACAGGTCACCGATTCACCGGCATGAAGCGTGAGTTTTGCGACCGTCATCGAAGGTCTTGCGATCAGTTCGTGCTGCATGGGATTCAACCACCACGTTTTGTTCAGTCAGAGATCAGTTTGAAAAATTTCATGAATCGTCAAGAGTCAACCTCAAACTCTTGCTGCAAGTTTTTACAGATGCGCATTGGTCCAAGCGGCAAGACCGCCAAAGGATCGAGACTGCAGATAGATTCGACCGGGACCGTTCACACGCGTCACCAAACCTTCTCCGCTAAAGAAGCTAGAGAACAGACCACCGGCCATCCCGACCCGAACACCAATACTTGGCTCGTACGCCACCAAATGACCAGTATCAACGATGTATTCACTATCGATTTCTCGTTCAAAGATGCCGCCGTAGGCACCAAACCAGACCTTTCCGTGACCGGAAACCTTGAGGCGAAAAAGTCCTTCGCCACCAATTAGCATCCGCCAACCTGCCCATCCAAGCCCCAGCTTCACGCCGGGCTCGCAAGCAACAAAGGCTCCGGGCTGCAAGTACATGGTGTTGCCTTTGAGTTCCAAACAAACCATGTCGCCGGGATAAGGCTGCGTGATGACTAATTCGCCGCCGGTATCAGACGTGAAGCGATTAACGAACATCGACTCACCACCGAGAAACCGCTTAAGAAGTGCCTGAATTACCCCGCCATTCCACTGGGTACTCATCTTGATCGAGGAGCTCATGTGAGCCATCGCGTCGGCTTCGGCGATTACCTCATCACCTGGAGCTAGTTTCAAACGAAGATTCGTGAATGAAGGCTTATCTCTTAATTCAGCTTCCATGTTCTTATTCCGATTTCAGTTTGTCATCTGATGAAGTCGAAGGGGTCTCTGTTTCGGATATCTCTTGCGAATCGTCGTCTTGATCGCTTGCCGTATCCTCTTTACTAATACGAGCTTGCAACGCAGCCCAGTCAAGCTCAATTGGCGTGTACGCCTTATCTGGAAGAGATTGTATCATCTTTTGAGTCTCCTCGATTCGCGAGGCGTGATCGGGGTGGGTGCTGATCCAAACCAATGCCTCCGGAATCTCACCATGTTCGTCTTTGAGTAATTCAAAGAGACTTGGCATCCCACTGGGGTCAATCCCGGCGGCATGCAGCATTCGAACCCCTTCTAGATCCGCATCGGTTTCCTGCTGACGCGAATAACTATTGATCGATGCGGTCCGAAAAAACTCTTCTGCTGCCGCCAAGATACCGGCGGTGTCACCGATCAACAGCGAAACCGCTGCGGTTAAGCCGAGCGTCTGGCTAATTCGACTCAGACCGTGCCGGAGCGTGGCATGGGCCATTTCATGTGAGATGACCGCCGCAAGCTGACCGGGGGACTGGGCAGCAGAAATAAGTCCGGTGTAAACGACCATCGTGCCACCGGGCAAACAATAGGCATTCACGGTTGGTGAATCGATGACGTGCAGTTCAAAATCCATTCCGTCGACTTTCGCATGCTCGGCCAACTGTTCAACGATCGCCTTGATTGGCTGCACCACCTGTTTGTCGGTGATCTCGGAACCTTCTTTGGGCATCGCCTTATAAGCGACCTTACCCAGTTCCTTGTCCAAACTAACCGGTAGGCTCTGCGTGACGCGATTGGCTCCTGCTCGCACCCCGAAATACAAGGCAACGAGAAAAACGGCCGACCCAACCAGCAAGCCCAAGCCGAGCAGGGTTCCGCGTCGTGATTCACCCTTCGACTTAGCAAGTTGAACTGCAAGTTGTTCGTCGAGTCGACCCGCAGCAGCGACCGCTAATTCTTTAGGGAAACGTTTTTCATCAGAAAAGATGGTGATCGATCGATCGGAATTGCGGCAAAAAAGCATTTTCCCCGAGTATCCACCAAACTCAAGTTGGCACTCGTCGTAAGGAATCACATAAGCTTCGCCATCCGAAGTGGACGCGCAAAGATGCGACTGTAACAACTCGATCTCAACACCCGCGCGACCATCGCTCAAGTCGGAGTGAAAAACACCACCAGAGATCGGCTGATTCACTTCTCTACCTTTCGATTCATGCTTGTTTGCGTTATCAACTTTTCAACTCAAATTGGAAAAGCCTGATTGATTGGTTCGCCCCACACAACTTAACGTTACCATAGCAGACGCGATACGATTCATCATTGCTCACCAAATCGACCGTCGCTGTTTTCGGTGAAGTTTCATTTATTATTCAAGCAAATAGTATTCAAACAGAAGTCGAATCTTGAACGTTCAACCTGGTCCTAGGCCCAACACCGTCAAATTTGCCGATGGCAAAATCGGCTCTGTACCCGATGATTGGCAACTATTGCCACCGGGTGATGCGGCCCTGACGCGCCGGGTAAAAACTGCGGGGCAACATTGGGTCGTTCAAGAAAAAAAAGGACGTCGGATATTTTCTCGAGGTGTTTGGGCGGCGGCAGAAACGATTGCGAAAATCCAGAAAGAATTACAGGCGGAAAGATCACATCCCAGTCACGCCAAAAAACAAGCTGCGGCCAAAGCAAGACGCGATCGCGAGCAGGTGAGCTATACCAACGATTTTGAGTCCGCAGTACGCAATTATCTGCGATTCGATTCGCGTCACCAAAATCTCGAATTAGCTCTCGCAAAACAAGTCACCCAGCATGCCACACCCGTGGGTAGCGGAACGGTTGCTCGCACCAAGCGAATTCCGATTGAATCAAGAGCCGAGGCGGCGGTCATTGCTTGGATGCGTCACCAGACAACCTGCTACGATGATATGAAGATTCCGAGAGTCAAAGGCAAACGGCGAGAGGTTCGTCGAATGCTCGCTGCAAGATCCAAACAACTGCTGGACGGTTATCGTCAAGGCGACGTGTTACCTGCAACTTGCCCGTTGGCGACTGCAATCCGAATCTTGCCTGAGTCGTAAACATGCAAAAAAACGACGAACCGCTTTATCAATCATTCGCCCAACTACTCGTCCTAGATCCGTCACGATGCATCGCTCGCTGGACCACCAAACCTTTGAAAATGATTACCGTCTTATCAACGGCGTGGAAATGAATGCCGAAAACCCGGAACATTTCCTGATACCTCCTCAAGTCATGAAACGACAACTTCGGGAGAATCATTTCGTCGAAATACGGATTGATTCAACGCGATTCTCAATGCATCAAGACGATGCTGCACAGTGTGCCTGCCCTTCCTGCAACGGTGCGTTGACCAATCCGATTCTCTCGCACGCCCAGCCCGCGAGCCTAGTCGACCTACCCGATGAAAGAGCACCATCGAGGGGATGGGGCGAAGACTTCTGGGTGCAGATTCAATCGCGTGAGGGTGATGTGTTCTGCGGCGTGGTCGATAACGATTTGATCGAATCAAGATTGCATGGACTACGACGCGGAGACAAAATTTTTTTTCATTCTGATCACGTCCTTGCAATTCACAATATTCATCGCCAAGACATGGTTAGCACGATGACGCTCGAAGATCTCAAAGAACTGGCAAGTTGGCTACGAATCCAACCACCGAGCGATCTATCTTAACGCCGCGACTGCCCCCAACCCCATGACCACTCAGCGATCTCGGGACCAATCCATATGAGCCTCCGTTACCAGATCTGTGTCAAGCTCTCTGCGTTATTCTTGGCCGTCTCCGTTTTCAGTAACCTCAGTGGCCAAGATTCAAAACAGCGTTCAGACTCAACGAACAACCATGAGCAAGAGCAATCGCAGATTGCCACCCAAACAGCACTTGATCATCGCCCTCCGAACGTGTTGATGATTTGCATCGATGACCTCAATGACTGGACTGGGTATCTCGGAGGTCATCCACAAGCTCGAACGCCCAATCTGGACCGCCTTGCGAAAACCGGCCGAGCCTTCACCAACGCCCACTGCGCGGTCCCCGTTTGCTCGGCTTCGCGAATCAGTGTCTTTTCTGGACTCCATGCTACGACACACGGAAGCTATGAACTCGGACCGTCCTACACCTCCATCAAGCGACTCGACACCGCGCCGACACTTCACGCAACCTTCAAGCAAAACGGCTACCAGACGCTCACAGGCGGAAAAGTTCTGCATCATGGATTCAAAGGACGCTTAGAGAAAGACATCGACACCATCCTTTATCCTCGGCACGGTGGACCGCGTCCCAAAGAAGCGATGCACTGGAACCCAAGAGTCTGGGACTACGGACCTTTTCCTGAAACCGATGACCAGATGGATGACATGAAACTTGCTCAAGCCGCAGCCACCTTCTTGCAGCAACCGTCGGAGCAGCCATTCTTCATGACCGTTGGTTTCTTTCGCCCGCACGTTCCAATGTATGTCCCACCTCGTTGGTTCGAAATGTTTGATCGCAAAACTCTCGTACTTCCCGACGCGTCACCGGATGACATGTTGGACATCCCCGACAACTTCAAAAACATGAATCAGATTGCTCCTGATCATCAAACCGTTGTGCAATCTGGACAGTGGTCCGGCTTCGTCCAAGCTTACCTTGCATCGACTGCATTTGTTGATCACTGCGTTGGGACCGTCCTCGCAGGATTGAGCAACGGACCTCACATGGATGACACGCTCATTGTTTTGTGGAGCGACCATGGATTTCATCTGGGTGAAAAGCAACACTGGGCCAAACGCACACTCTGGGAGGAATCGACCCGCGTTCCTCTCATCTTCGCCGGAAAAAGAATTCGAGCATCAGGTTCTTGCCAAGAGCCAGCTAGCCTTGTCGACTTGTATCCAACACTGATTGAATACTGTGAATTAAAGACACAAACCAAACTCGATGGGATAAGCCTCGTCCCCCAACTCAACGACTTATCTGCCACTCGAGCACAACCCGTTAGGATCTCAAGCTTTGAAGGCAACCATGCCATTCGTTCCAAGCACTGGCGATACATTCGATATCGTGACGGCAGCGAAGAACTTTATGACCACCGCTCTGATGCAAAGGAACACAAAAACCTCTCAGGCAATCCAGACTTAAAAAGTATTCAGGATCGACTGGTAAGCTACTTACCCACCGAAGCGGCAGCCGAAGTCAAGCCGATCAAAAGTCGTGAAGCCAACGACGAAAATCTGCGACAACGCCGGAAAGACAGCGGCCCGATTGGACCAAGCCCATGACGAGACACCGATGCAACACGAAATGAATCAAGAGCGACGGGAGAACACACGGCTCGTTTCTAACAACGTCCTTCAATAGAAATCTTCGTCTCTCGATTTCTTGATCGGAATCGATTAACGGAGGATTACTGGGGTTCCATTTTCAGTCAGTGCTTCATCAACGACTTGCTTGAAACACAAATACAGCCAAACATCTGGTGGGAGCCATCCCGATCGCAGAACACTCACCCGCCTTTTTCAAAAAGCGGGTAAATTGGATGGATCAAAGGTCAAACGGGTATAGCACACCGATTAACCAAATCTTCTCCAGCTCTGAACCTGCTCGGACGCAGAAGCACCGCGTGCGGAAAGAAACAGACGCTTAGAGTACAGTGGCACACGAACTTGCAATTCGTTCTGGTCATCTTCACTGGCGATGTGATTGTTAGGATCTGAATCAACATCAGCTTGGTCGTGAGAAACAACTTCGAGAATCACATTCTTGGTCCCCCGAATCTGCGCGCTTGCAGTAACTTTGAGTATGACCGACTCACCTTCGCCGAGTGAACCCAAGGCCCAATGTCCCTGATCAAAGACACCACGAGTTGGAGTGATCGAGTGGACGGTCATGCCGTCTGGGATTTGCAGCATCAGATCGACGCCTGTGGCATCATCGGGACCAGAATTTGAAACCACAAACGTCATCTCAAATACTTGCCCAACATTCGGTTCCTCGATATCCACGTCGCTCGAAACCACCAAATCAATCAATTTTGGAGTGACCAAAACTGAGTCCAAATCATCTTCGTCGATCCGTTGGTTGTCGGGATCGCTATCGGGGTCGTATTGATCCGATGCGATCACCTCTGCCTGATTCACGAAAGGCACCTTTGAATGAACCCTAGCATGGATCTGAAGCGACTGCGCCGCTCCACTCTCGATGTGATCAAATTGCCACACGCCGGTCACGGGGTTGTAGAGCCCACTGGTTACCACCGAAGAGACAAACTCCGCGCCCTGCGGCAACAAATCTCGAACTCGCACGTTGGTTGCATCATCGGGTCCATCATTTCGAACCACTAACGTAAAGAGTATTTCTTCGTCTTGATTCGGAGAGGTAATATTTACCGACTTTGACAATGACAAATCGGCCTGCTGAGGAATCACCAGAACCTCGGCATAATCATCCTCGGCGGACTCACCATTACCGGGAATGGAATCAACGTCGGGTTGATGCACCGCGGTGATTTCAGCAACGTTCATCAGCGGATTCGGCGAATCGACTCTTGCAATGATGGTCAACGCGGGATGTGTCCCCACCACCACGTTGCCCACAATCCACTTTCCACTCTCCGGATCATAGACACCCTGAGTTGACTCAACGCCGGTCACCGTCAAACCATCGGGGACATGATCGGTGACTTCCACCATGGTCGCATGGGATGGCCCAACGTTGTCCAGCGTCAAGGTGTAACGAACCAAACCGCCGACATTGGGTGCCGGATCATCCACGATCTTTGAAAGTGCGAGATCCACCAACTCAGGAACAAGAGTCACACGAGCGAGATCATCCTCGGTGGTGTCTTGATTACCAGGCGTACTGTCTGGATCGTACTGACTGCTGGAAATGATCTCGGCAACATTGTCGCGTTCTCCGAAGGTATCAACCGAAGCAATCAAATCCACGGTCGCACGCTTGCCGACTGCGAGTGAAGGAATGATCCACTGAGACGTTAGCGGATCATACTGACCAGCGGATGCGGTAGAGGAGATGAATGTCATGCCCGGAGGGAGCTGATCACGAACAACGACATTGCTGGCGTCATCAGGCCCTGAATTAATCACTTCTAAAGTGAATCGTACATTGGATCCTACACCGGGTCGATCATCATCAATGGTCTTGTGCAACTCGAGGTCAGAACTTGCGGTAATGACCGTGACACTCGATTGATCATCCTCGCTTCCACCGCTTGATCCGTTACCGGGAACGCTATCAGTGTCAAATTGATCCACCGAAAAGACCTCGGCTGTATTTTCGGGCTGGCCCGGCGATAAGACCTGAGTGCGTATCTGTATCGTTGCTGATGCCCCAGCAGCTAAGGAAGGAATCGACCAATGGCCCGATAGGGAATCAAAATCACCAAGACTTGCAGTGGCCGACTCGAACTGAACGGATTCTGGCAAGACATCCCGAACAACGATTCCGGTTGCAACGTCTGGACCATCGTTTCGAAGCAGCAACGTGTAAGTCAGATCACCACCCACGCTTGGACGAAGAGGCGATGCTGACTTATGGAGCGACAAGTCGACCACCGGCGGGTCGATCGTCGCACGACTCTGGTCGTCTTCGCTGGCCAGATGATTGTTTGGACTTGAGTCCGGATCGGCTTGATCAACTGCAATCACCTCCGCTCCATTCACACGCCGACCTGGTTCTTGAACCACTGCTCGAATCTGCAGCGTGGCATTAGATGCCGAGCTCAAGCTGGGTATCGACCATAGACCCGATTGCAAGTCATAGTCACCGAGACTCGGAGTCGCCGACACAAACTGTAGACCTGCGGGCAGAACATCTAAAACCTGAACGCCAGTTGCGGCATCAGGACCGCTATTTTGCAAATCAATCGTAAAGACCACCTGTTCCCCCACATTCGGGCGATCGTTACTAGCGAATTTATTGAGAGCAAGATCAGCTACCGGCGTTCGAACGGTGACACTCTTCTGATCATCCTCGGACGCAATCTCGTTGTTTGGAATCGAATCAGCGTCGGGTTGATCCGCGAACACCACCGCAGCGATGTTCTCCACTGCTAGAATCTCACTTGCAACCGCAACGATCTCGAGGGACGCAAATCCATTATTCGCAACGGAACCAACATTCCAAATTCCACTGGCTGAATTATAACTTCCCTGACTCGTGTTGGACCGAAGGTAGGTGAGTCCAGATGGCAGCAAGTCACGAACCTGGACACCCGTTGCGTTGGATGGCCCAAAATTATCGACTCGTATCGTGAACCGAACCTGATCACCAACGTTTGGTGCTGGGTTATCCACGGACAACGATAAATCGAGGTCGATTTGCGCGGCGGTAACCGTCGCCGAAGACTGATCATCTTCGGACTCTACATTGTTCCCCGGCAAAGAATCTGGGTCGACTTGATCCACGCCTTGCACTTGAGCTTGATTCACCGAAACCCCAGGATCAACAGCCCTTGCCACAATCGAAAGGCGAGTCGAAGCGTTCACCGCTAGTTCTCCGATTGACCACAATCCGCTAGTCGCATCGAAGGTTCCGGTCAGTGGATTCGCAGAAATCAACTCCAATCCTGGTGACATCGAATCAAGAACGCTAAGACCGGTTGCCCGATCAGGCCCCGCGTTAGTCACAACGATTTCGAAAGTCACTTGATCACGGACATTGACATCGGTTTGATCGACCGTCTTCACCAACGAGAGGTCTGCAGAGGCTGGCGAAAATTGCGTGGTCGCCTGATCATCTTCTCCGGATTGATTATTGCCCGGAGTGCTGTCGGGATCGAACTGATCGGATGTGTAGATTTCTGCTGTGACCGTCCCTGTGGTTGCAGAAACCACCGTCGCATCGATCGTCAAAACCACCGACTGACCACTCGTAACCGAACCGATCGTCCAGACACCCGAATTTGCATCGTAGCTTCCCGAAACGGTGGAAGCATTTTCAAACAACAATCCACTTGGCAGGACATCAAGCACCGAAACACCGGTTGCATCGTTTGGCCCCGCATTGTTAACCGTCACGGTGAATTGAACCGTGTCGCCGATTCGAGGCCGACTAACACTGATTTGATTCTGAATCGAAAGATCAACCACCGGTGGTGTAATCACAACCGACGCCTGGTCATCTTCTCCCGCATTATTGTTGCCTGGTTGACTGTCAGGGTCATGCTGATCAACCGACAGAATCTCTGCGGTGTTCGTCTTGCCACCCGATGTGAGAACCTTCGCTTCGATTTGCAACGAAGGCGTTGCGCCAGGAGCAACCGAACCAACCACCCATTGACCGGTTTCTGAATCATAGGCACCCTGTGATGGCGTCGCTGTCATAAATTCAACGCCGGGGGGGAGCACATCACGAACCACAAGATTACTTGCAGAATCTGGACCATCGTTCGCCACTTGCACTGTAAAAACGACGTTCTGCCCAACATTAGGCGAAGTCGGATTTGACGTTTGCGTTAACTTTAAATCCGCAACTTTTGGCGTTACGGTCAAAGCTCGATAGTCATCCTCCTGATCATTGCCATTATCAGGCGTACTATCGATATCGATGGGCTGCGAGGTAATCACCTCCACGATGTTCGTTACGGGTGCTACCGAAGTGACCGTTGCAACCAATGATAGTGTTTGGCTTGCCGAGGACGCGATGGAACCGACGTTCCAGATTCCGGTGGTAGAGTTATAAGTTCCAATCGACGGATT
>JADHOA010000025.1 GCA_016779185.1 Rubripirellula sp. | reverse complement strand
AGCCCCGGCTTTGAGACCCGTACCTAAACGGTAAGAAAATTTAGAGGCGGTATCTAGTTTCATGGTCTTGTTTCACAAGCGGTAACTGATCACGAAGAACGCAACTCATTGTTTCCTGCGGCCGAGCTTTCAGCATGAACGATCTTGGTTCGCGGGGGTATTGGAGTCCGGACTCGTTTTTAAATCCCTCGTTTTTCCGCAATCACATGCTATCAACGATAGTGTTTGTGCCAGTCGGTTGATTCCTACCTTGGGAGTTCGATGATCGACCGGTTGATCCAAGTCGCCATTGATTGATTCGTTGGCTGAATGATGGCTAACTGACCATTGGGTTCGGTGCGCTATGTTCGGAGCGCTGTGATGGGAGCGCTGTGTTGGGAACGCTCGGCTTGAGGTGACCAAGACGCTTTTCATGATGATACGATTTCAATGCATCGTCGATTTGCTGTAATTGTTCACCCGCTGGTTGAGAGAGATCAACAAAAAGCGTCGGAATCCCAGCGATCTCGCACCAAGTAGCAGTTTGGCTCTCTAAAGGCTCGATTCTTACGCGGAATCCCTGCGAGCGGGCATCCGCAAGTCGATTGCTTAGACGTTTCAGAACGTTGTCTTCCATTGGATCATCCTTGATAGAACTCGACCGGTCCAAGTGTAACGTTTACCTGCAGAAAACGGCTAGGTGTTTCTTTTTTCCTGATCCGCAAAGTCTACAAGGCAAGTTTTGTGGGTGGTTTAGCAAGCTTAGCGGAGGAGGCAACTTATTCCGGCGAATCAGTTGGATCTGTAGCGAATGATTCGAATGCGACGATAGCTTGAGTACTGTCTGTTTTTTTCGACTCGTAGATGGCTTTCCGTCGTGAAGACCCAATCAGATCACTATTTATCTAATTCCATCCCTGTGCCGGTTACCGCTGCAGAATCGAGTCAGCAGCTAAGTGTGCAAGTTGAGTCTTTGAAGAACGAGCTACGACGTCTGCAATCTTTGGCTGCGCTTGGTGAATTAACCAGCACTGCTACACATGAGTTCAATAACATCTTGATGACGATCTTGAACTATGCGCGGCTTGGAATCCGAAACAAGGATGAGGCGAGCCGGGATAAAGCACTAACCAAGATACTTGAGGCTTCGGAACGAGCAGCAAAAATTACTCAGACGATTCTTGCCCAAGCAAGGAATCGCAGTGACAGCATGACGCCCACTGACTTGGGTTCAATCATTCAGGATGCCATGTTTCTTCTGGAGCGCGAAATGCGCAAGTACCGAGTGTCGGTGGAGATGGACATTCACCCCGATACGCCATCAGCCATGGCGAATGGTAATCAAATTCAGAGAGTGCTTCTGAATTTACTCATCAATGCTCGGCAGGCGATGCCGGACGGAGGTACGATTCTGGTTCGGCTCCGTCCAGCACATGAAAAAGAGTTTGTTGAGTTGGTGGTCCGTGACTCTGGGGAGGGCATCCCAAGAGAGAAATTGCCTCGAATCTTTGATGCTTTCTACAGCACGAAATCCGGTCCCGATGAATCCGGAAAAGGCGGTACCGGATTGGGTCTAGCAGCTTGCAAGGAAATTGTTGACGCTCATCGAGGTCGAATACGCGTCGAAAGCACCATTGGACGTGGTACTGCGTTTGTTTTAAAGATTCCTCGTGCCACGGATCAATCTGCTGCGGTTGACGTTGATTGATTCACTATGAAGCCCGAGTGATTCAATGCCTATGGCTTCCGGTCAATGACATGTGAATTGGGCCGAGAAGATCACCGTTCCTGAAGCAATAAGCCTTCGGTGATTTTCGGTAACTGTTCTGCTAGGTACCGGGGCAAAATCAAAATTCCACGATTGGTTTCGGCGTCGACCGCGACGCGATACTTACTGGGATCGATAATTTGATTGAGTCTTGAACGTAACTCATCTTGTGTTGTCTTTGTTTTATTCGACAACGGCTCGGTCCAGCTAACAACAGGTAATCGATCGTAGGTTGAGCGTTGCCCAATCCACCAATGATTTGAGTTGACTTGGCGTACCTCAATTCCAAATCTTGCAAACGCATGGGCAAACGTTGATGCAGCATCTTTGCCGCTGTAGGGCATAAACACCTGCTCTGGGTTCACTAGTCTTGCGGTAAAGTCTTCCCAATTAATCAGTGATTGCACCCCGTTTTCATTAGAAAGTCGTCCAATGAACTCCGCGATCGAGATTGGCACATCTGACTGGGGAAAACTTTGGCCATCGATTGGTAAAGACCAAGTAGATGATGGGTTTTCTGGTGAGCCAATCCATTTGGACAGGAATTCATTGCTGACTTTGGGAGCCAGCTTTTTGGCTCGTCTTAATGCTTCGATGGTGATGAGGGCAAGTTGTTGATCTTGTCGTGTTTGTGTATCGAGCTGAATTTGCTGATCTTTGACTTCATGTCCAAGAAGTTCACTGAGTAGATCAGCCGAAGATAACAGACTTTCTTCAAAGTCATCGAGTGCTGCGATTTCTGACCGAATTGATGAAAAAGTATCATCGCTAAGTGTAACGATCACCATTGATTCTTCGTCCCTGATTTCAGCGCCGAAGGGTTCACATATGGCTTCTAAAATCTCGCGGGCAGATTTCCATCCTTGGGGCAAGGGTTGTCGTTTCGTTAGATCTTTTTCGCCAAGATCAAACGAAACCCAATCAATTTGTATCGGTAACCCGGTGATCTGACTGATTAACAACGCTAGTTCCGGTAAGGCATAACCATCGGTGTCGATAGCAAGTTTGACGGATAAAACCGCATCGATGTTGATGTTTTTAGGTCTTAAGGGAGCAACGGGACGATCGAGTTCTTGGGTCGCTTCGTCAATATCCAAATCATCCATGCTTGGTGGAGCTTCAAGATTTGTTTCTTCAATATCTCCTTCTTCTAAAAGAAATCGGGTGTACTGCGCGAGCCCAGGGGGTAATTCTTGCATGCCCGCACCTTCTTCGGACGTAGGGTTAGTCTCAGTACTGGCGGCGTTTGGATTTGGGAGGTTGCTTGGAATTGGGGGTGTCTCATCAAGAGGAGAGACGGGAAGTAAATCTGAAGGAACTGTTCCACTGGAGTCCGGTGTTCGAGGCTGCTCGCTGGTTACATCCTGATTCATTTCGATCCCAGGATTGTCTGTCGACCCGTTGCCTAACGACTGGTTCCCCGGCGATTGGTTCTGTGATGATTGGAGGTTCGAATCGGGGTCATCAGGTGAAACCGCTTCAACTGCTTCCTGAGTGGCTGCTGATGCACTCGTGCTGGAAGGATCCGATAATAGAACTGCTTCATCACCCGTGATCGCCTCGTCTGCCTTTTGGTCGTGATCGTTATGAGCACTGGCTGACGGCTGATCACTTGTCCAAGATTTGACAAACCATGCAAACCCTGCCAAACAAAGCAGGAGGCTGAGGGCCGATATCGCGACAACAAGCCCAACCTGTTTCTTGCGACGAGCATCGTCACTTTCCCACTGAACACCATTTCCGCTCATCACAGGCGGTGCACCCGAGGACGTCTGACTATTATCTGCAAAGCCCGACGCCGTGGGTGGCGCGAGCCCTAAAGATGCACCTTGCTGCTCAGAGCCGAGAGTTTCTTCGGTAATCGCCTGACTGTCGAATGTGGGCGATTCCGAGGTCTGATTTTCATCCGAGGGAATCGGATTCTCGCCAGGTGGCAAGATTTCAACCATGGATTGACAGTTGGGACACGTCGCGATGCTACCGACAATCTTTGGGTCATTGACGCGAAGATGACGGCTACAGGTCAAGCATTGAACGGCGAAGGGCTGGAACGACAAGCGACTTCCTTCTGATGAGTGAACGACAGGTAGGATCATGCTATCCCACCGAGTCTGCATGGTGCCAATAGAAGGTCTTACTTGGCAAGGGAAATAAGAAGATTCTGTCACGGTTGAAGGAGAAAACTTACCGTTTGTTTGGCAATCTTGTCTCGAACGCTACTCGTCAGGATCTCAGCGTCAACCTGAACCATGTTGGAACTGGCCGAAGTCCACCAACGATAAACCCACAAAAACGAAGCGGGGGAAGGCTCTGAACTTGGGTAGGTAGAAAGATCCTTTGGCTCCAATCTCTCGATTATGCCGTCAATCCAGCCCCAACAATGGTGCCAGTGAGGTGAGGTAAGCTCGCTTTTTTTGAGTCAAACCATTCGAAAATCAGGACACTAAAAAACGCTGGCAACCTGTTTGGGGTTGCCAGCGTTTCGTTGTGTATCTCGGTTAGCTGTTATTCAACCGGTACGATCTAAGCCCAACGGCCGTCTACATCGTCGGCAAGAATAGAGAGAATATCATCATCTTCACTGTTTGAAGATGAATCAACCGTTCCTGCGTTTGACGAACCGCTGCTTGACCCAACCGAGTCGAAGGAAGCAATCTTGTTATCGCTTCCGCTGGAGAGTTCCGCGAAGAATGCATCGCTTCCTAGACTACTGCTAAGTTGATCGTTTGAATCACTCAGAAGTGCGATCTGTTCTCCACTACCTTGCGTGGAATTCGCTTGCCGTAGGTAGTTGATCACCTGAAGTGCATCAAGAGCCGTGGTGCGATTGTCACCATTGACGTCGGTGTAGTAACGCTTGCCACCGTTGCTGCTGGATTGTTCGCCTTCCAGTGAATTCGATTCGCGATTCATTTGGTTGATGACAAGCAGAGCGTCGATCGGTGAAACCAGTCCGTCGTCATTGACGTCGAACACAAGTGCCGAATTCTGATTCGGGTTACCTGCACCGATGATGAACTGCAGCGACTCGAACCTCAATAGCGAACGATCGATCGGATCATCAACATTGAAGACAAGTGTATCTTGGAACGGTGAATTATCGGCTGGAGAGCCAATAACGTTCGCCACACCAGGGGTAACCGCGTCGAAGTAGATGGTTGCGATCAGTCCAGGGTTCAATGAAGGGAAGGCACTTGAAGGCACAGTGGCCTGCGAAAATAGTGTGCCAAACTCATCAATGATACCGGGAGTCGATGCCGTACCTACTGCCGCACCCTCGGAGTAATCACCGTGGAAATCGACATCGAAATCAAATCGATCCGTTGGGCGAGTGTTTGCAGGAGTGATGTGATCGGAGTCATAAAGGACGTCCAAAAAGCCTGCAAAAACGAACGTTGATGTGAATGCTCGTAAGTCCGTAGCACGAATTTCGACTCCGAAGCGATCACCAACTTTGATATCCGAAATTGGCGTCCCTGATCCGTCTCCGCTGACCAAAGTAAAGTCGTAACCGACTTCCGCGTTGATGTTCTGCGCACCCAACGCGATCGTTGCTTCGGCAGTACTTCGCACGTTGTCTTCTGTGATGATGACGTAAGTGAACGAGTCAAGTCCACTTGCTCCCGAGTTAGCTCGGTAGTCGATGTAGTCATCGTTCAGATTCAACGGTGTTCCGTTGTCGTTGATCGATACGGTTCCCATTGATGGGCTGGTTTGGATTCCGAATTCTCGGATGATCCCTGTTGGGCCTAGGTTGTCATTACCCAACACATCCAATCGGTTCGGACCCGAGGATAGGTTGGAAATAAGATTTCCATCAGAGTCCAAACCGTCAGGATAGGAATCATCGACCGCTGCGGTGAATACACCACTTTCTGGAAGGATCAGAAGCTCTGCCGATCCCAAACCTAATTGAGATGGTGTCAGAGCGACGTCCGAACCAAGAACAACGGTTTCGCTAATTGGCTTGTCTGCTGGGTCAGCTTGGAAAATCGCAACCCCAGGAGATGTTGCTTGCATTCGAACTGTGAAAAGCTCAACCGCACCGCCGTGAGACTGTTGGTTGTCGATTCGCTGGATCGCTCCGACTTCGTTCAGGAGTCCAGGAACGAGCGCATCACCGGTTTGAAGGGTGTTGATTCCGGAGAAAAGGGCACCGAAGGTGATGTCGAATGGGAACGCCGGATTGTTGTCCGTGTTCATCGTCGACAATAACTCGTCGGTGTAGAGCAAATCGGTGAACGCCGATGCCACACCAGGATTGATGATGAATTGACCATTCTCGTTGCGGACATCATCCACCATGACTCGCACGAGAACTTCGTCCCCAACACGAACACTTGACACTTCCCGATTGTTCAGCGGGTCGAGAACCTGAATCGAGAAGTCGACGATCGTATCGTCGAGAGAATCAGGGAGCAGCTTAATGGTAACCGTTGCGCTGCTGGACGCACCATTACTGTCTTGAATGCTGTAGGTGAACTGCTCGGTACCGGCAAAGTTTGCAGCCGGTGTGTAGCGAATCGACTGACCACCACCGACTACCGACAACGTGCCACCTGCCGTTCCACCGGTGACGCTAGTAATTGATAAGCCTCCGTGGATGCTTGCCAAGTCATTATCCAGGACGTTTAGAGCGCGATTGCTCGAACCCTTTGGCACGTGGAAAACATCATCCACAGCAATTGGAACGTTCGTTTGGAAGGTGACGTTGACGACGACAGACGCCGTGCTTCGATTACCAGCGGAGTCGATCACTGTGTAGGTGAATTCGTCACGTCCAATGAACCCGTTTGGCGGAGTGTAGAAAAGTCGGTCCCCACCGTTCACCACCACTCCAGCGGCAGAAGATGCGTTGACGCTGTCAATCGAGATTGGATTCGAGGAAGTCTGGAAATCGTTAGCCAACACTGGCAACATGTTCGAAAGAGAATTGCGAGGAACGCTGAAATTGTCGTTATTCGCAACTTTTGCTTCGTTCAGGATTTGTACCGCATGGTCCTCTACCTCACCACTGCCAGCAAAACCTGTTGCTCCGATACCACTGGTTTGGCTGAGTCGGAAACGAACGAAGCTTGATCCCGGGGTTACACCACCAGGGACGTCAACGGTGATCAGATGAGTGGCATTCACCGATCCAGCCACCACTGGTACGTTCGAAGCGAATTGCTCTCCGATTCCAAACACACCATCGCGGTTGAAATCCATGAATGCTTGGATGTAGGCATTTGATCCGGTCGTATTGGTCGCAGTTACCTCAAAGGTCGCTGAAGCACCTGGGCCAAGAGGGCTCAAGAGTCGTACGCCATCTTCGTCATCAAGATTATTAGTGTCGTCACCCGATGCCGAAACACTCGGTAAGCCGTCACCTTCACGGTCAGTTGAGGCACCGAGGCTGAGACCAGAAACGATGCCGTGTCGCGCCCCATCCACGCTGAGAGTTGTTCCGTACGAATCCGGCGCGTCGCCGAAGTCGAGTGATGGACGGAAGCCAAAGTCATAATTGTCGTCCAACGAAAGGCCGTTGTAGACCGCCGTGTGTTCTCCACCAGCGGGGAACGTCTGCTCGAAACCAGTGGGCAGATCGCTTCGTAATGTGTAAGTACCCGCTCCAGGGAAGTTAATAGAATAGGTGCCATCATCATTCGAGAATGCACCGGGTTCCCCTAAGTCGGGACGATCATCTCCGTCCAAGTCAGCATAAACGTAGACGCCCTCGAGGCCGGGTTCATCGGTGTCCCGAATGCCGTCCCCATCACTGTCGACGTAAGCGGTACCCGTAATGTCCGCAATGATCTGAGCAAAGCCGAAATTCACGACGGATGTCTGCCCGTTACGAACGGTAGTACTCCGTGTTGGATTGGTGGTTGCCGCAAATCCATCGAGACCTTCGGCGACGATGTTAAACGTGCCCGATCGGACATCCAGAGAGTAGAGACCTTGAGAATCTGACTGGGTCATCGGTTCGCCTGAATCGCGTTGACCGTTACCATTCAAGTCAGCGAAAACGCTGACCCCTGGTAGACCGCCGTCACCAACCATTGAGCCGTCGCGATTGAAGTCTGCAAAAACTTTCCCAGACACCGTTCCGCCAACTAAGCCGGTGACAAGCGTATTCGCTAAACCATCCGTGACGCGGTTGGTGCCAAAGATGCCCTCACCGCCGGGACCGGTCGCATCGCCGTAATAATCGTCCAAGAAGTTGTAAGGAACGTCATCGAGTGTTCCCCAAATGCCGTCAACTCCCCCGGGGTTGTAGATTCCACCACCAGCGTCAGTCGTCGAGTAGGTCGTGTTAATTGCGCTGGTGTGACGTAATCCAAACGAGTGGCCGACTTCGTGTGACATCAGAAAGCCAAGGAAGTCAGCGGTGTAATCAAGCGGGCTAACTGTCGGCGAAAGAGGAAGTGGAGGAGGTGCAAGAATCTCGGCGATCACCAAGTCATCCATGCTGAAGTTACCGATGTCAATCGTCGACGAAACGCCGTACGGATTAACCGGACCACCACCCGCTAAAACACGAGTGACCAATGGATGACTGCCGGGATCAGCGTGGTCGCGGCTGTTGAGAATGGTAATCCCAAACTCGCCCTTCAACCCAGTGGAATCATAGTCACCGGCGTTCCCCTGTAAACCAACATATGCAAACTGACGCTCCATCTCTTCAATCGATTGATCGATCAAACGATTCAGGGCTGCTGTGTCCTGAACCTCAATCCCGATGTTTGCGAGCGATTCCTGCAACGATGGAACTCGGACAATACCGGGTGCTGGTGCACCAGTGGCCGGGTCCGGCGGACTGAACAACGAATTCGGATAGTATCCACCATCAAAGTCCAAGAAGACGACTTGTCCAACGCCGACCGGTAATTGCTCGGCCAATGGGCGATAAGTTCGAAGGCCAAGCGTGTAATTCGTCGTCGTATCGATCGGGGTGACAGTGAGATAATAGCGTCCATCCTCGGGGATGACGCCTGCAAGGGTTGCGTTACCTACTGTCTGGATCGGTGAGTCTGGTGGCAGATAAACGCCATTGACTTGCTCTGAACCAAACCAATAAGTGCCGTTCCCGTAAAACAGATCGATCGTGCCGGCAGTACCAAATGCGGAGATGTCCAAGATGTCCCCGGCTTTTAAGTCGAACGCGAACGTATCGACATCAACGGAAAACGATCCTGGATTCGAGGAGAAGACTTGGTAGGACATCGCACCTCGAAGGTCGATCGTATCGTTTTGCCCCGGTCCATTCCCCAAGGGAATCAGTTGTGCCGTACCAATAACATCATTCTTGCCCGTTTCATTGAGTTGCTCACGCTCTGACATCTGCAGGGCCTGAACCGCTCCAACATTTCGTGGCCCGTCATATGTCTTTAAATTGACATCTGGCAAATAGATCTCTGCCGCAAGCAGTTGCCTGTTTTCCAAACCCTCCATCGTCAAACGACGCTTCTTGTTCATTCGGGCAGCACGATCGCGCTTGGAATTGTTCGCTTTGGATTTGCTTCGTTCGATCATCGAGGGTCTCTGCCAAACTTTCTGGACACAACACCGTGAGGCGCGTGGTTCAAATTGGTTTGAATGGATGAACTTATTTCCCAATCGTTCGTCGCGAGCCAACCGTTACCGAGTAGCCAAACGTTTACGAAAAAGGAGAAATACTGACTGCAACGGCAGGTCGAAAGGCTCGACCAGCACACAGCATCATCAATTACATCGGTCGTTTGAATCGCTTTCGTTTGCCAATTAGCCACTACCACCCGTGCATAACCCGTAAGAAATCGGGCGACTAGGCAAGATGTAGCGAATGGGAAAGAGGCGAGTGCGATTCTAATTGGACTGCATGGAGTGTCAACGAATCGTATTGGGTCGGACGCTTTGTTTGTTTCAAAGTTCCCTGACAATTCCAAAACGCCCCATGAAGTCCGTCTCGTTTTCCCCTTTTCGGGGGGTCCTGTGCTGCTTCGCAACGAGCGAATCAGCAACTCTCGATGGAAGCCACCCGTCTTTGATGACTTCCGGAGAGGTGTTAGTTCTTGATGTGTTTCACTCTTGGAAAAGGAAATACAACGTCTTAATCAGTGAGTTATCTAGGTTTTTTTATTTTGTGCGGGGCTCGTCGAATCGAATTCCCAGTTTCCCGTTGTTCTAGGTCTTGTCGATCAATCGCAGCCGACGAATGGGATCTACCACATGTATTCCGCACCGAACGTCGCGCCCTGCACGACGAGGGAATCGCGGATGAATTGGGGGTCACGGATCGTATCTCCGCTAACAAAGTCTCTGGCTGCCGCGACATCAACGTTGCCGAATACAACATCATCTGCAGCTAGCAGGTGATAGGATGCTTTGGCCGACCATGAGTGGGTCAGTCGATAGATCAGAGTGGCTTCGAGTTCACCGAGAACAGTTCCCTTTCGTCGGGTCTCTTCGAGAATGACTGAACCGGGGGTAGCAAAGCCGCTTAGCGAATTACCGGTGAAGATCGTTTGTCGCTTGGAATCATTTTGGACCCAAGCACCTTTGACGCCGACACCAACATTGATACCTGGACGGACGTTCCACCATAAATCGACGCCGGCTTGGGGACCGAAAAGATTGTTCTTCACTTTGTCGTTGGATGAAAAATACCGAGGCAGGCTGGAATTGATCGTATTGTTCGATGTCCCTTGCGTGGAATAACTAAGTTCACTGTCGAATCTGACATATCGCAGACCCACAAGCCACGAACTTTGGAATCGTCCGTATTGGCCCATCGAACGACGCCGGTAATTCCACTCACCGCTATGAAACTTACTTTCACCACGGATGGCTTGCCCGATGGAGCGGTCCGTATCATCAAAACCGCCATTGGGGCTAGTACCAAATTCGCTAATCAGCGAGTAGAGCGTTGGCGAGGCATTAAGCGTTTCCACATAGGCAAGGTGATCCCATTCGTTGCCGCCCATGTAGGTGACTTCCATGTTTCCACCCGGGCCGAAGACGATTGCTGTGGAGAGTCGGACACCTCCCTTTAAACTGTCGCCTGTTGGAGCATCGGAAAAATCTAAGATGGGTGTGCCTGCAACTCCTACTGTTGTCGCAACGCCGTTTGCTCCACCCTGACTGTGCGTTAGGAATGTCGCCTCAACAGACGCGTCATACCAACGTGTCGCACTCAAGCCTGCTCCGGAATAAGGCCGCAGTAGATCAACGACCTCAGGAATCGTGATCGGTCGACTCATGCAAACCCCGCAGCCACTCCCACCGCAGAAAAGACATCGACTCCTGCCGCCGTTCGCGTTTCGACCGTGGAAAAGATGGCCCAATAGCTCCGAACTTTTGCCGTGATTCCCGCAGTCAGATTCGCAGCTCGGAGAGTTTTGCGACTCGCAATCAGGGGTCTCACAAACGTGATCGCGATGGGGAAATAGCGGCACGAGTTGACCTGCAAAACCGACCTGCATCAGGTCATAGGGTAATGGCTGACCCTCGTAGCCTAGGGAATCGAAATTTTGGCTTGGACTACCGTCAAAGTAGGTGAAGCCAGCATGGTCGACTGTTTGGCCGGCAGCAAATTTGATTGGACAGGCGACGAAAAAAGCGATCGCGAAAAGCTTCCCAATCAGTTTGTCATTCGACATGAAACCTCGTCGCATTTCTATTCTCCGCAGCCCCAAAATCATGAGCCCTGTCTTTTGTATGGATGCTGTCATTGAAAACGGTTCGAGAATCTCTGCGCCGTCATCGGTTCATTCCCGCTGCTCAAGCCAGTGACTTCTACACATAGCTATTAGGCGGATTTGTGACAGTTCTTGCAGCCTACTTGCCTACCAGGTGGCGTTCTGAGCGACCGCTTTGAAGTTGGTAAAGCCACTTCAGGTGGTTTTATCGGCACAACCCCACTCAAGGGTTTGATTATTCCTGCAGATGGGATTAGGAAACTTTTGCCGTTCAGTAGCGATGTCTAGGCAGAATGGGCAAGTGATTTGCCGTTTTAAGACGCCTCGATGGCGTGTTATCCCTCGGATATCTCAGACTCAAAAGATTGGATTTTAAAATCGAGGTCGTCTAATTTTTTCGAGCAACCGACCGCGGTTGAGACGACGAAGCCGCTACGGGGTTCAAAACAGTGGAAAGACCAAAGCAGATTTTGATCGAGGTTTGGCTGAAGGAATTTGATCCTAGGGTTCGTTGAATTGACATCATCAAAGAAAAAGTCACACAGCGGAGTCCTTAGACCTGTGCCGATCGCTTTAATAAAGGCTTCTTTCAAGGTCCAGATTTTGAGAAATAACAACTTTTTTTCATCTGGATCGGTCACACGATTGAGTAATTCGATTTCGGGTGGCGCGAAATATCGGTCCGCTAGATCAGGCGATGTGTTTCTGTCGAATCGTTCTACATCGACGCCGATGCAATGATGTTCGTTTGACCCAATCAGGCAAACCGCTAAACCATCGGTGTGAGAAAGATTAAATGGCCGTTTTGCCGAGATCGGTTGTTCAACATATGGCTTGCCGAAATCGGTGGCGGCGAACTCAATTTCTTGGGTGCGATCTTTGTGTTCGCTTAGTAGCCATCTCGTCATCCCTTTCCCGACGATGTACTGATTTTGACTCGACGCAATCTTGAAGGATTCAGCGCGACGCTTTTCTTGTTCGTTCATCCAAGACCAACAGCGATTCTCAAGAGCATCACGACCTTGCTTGGCGATTGCAGCATGCCAAAGGTAAAGGAGGGAGTCGTCTAGGTTCGTGGTGTGGCTCATGAACGTTTTTGTGACTGGATGGAACGGAAATGACCAAGCAAGACGAGAAAATCAAATAACGCCATGCCAATGCTACGATGAACGATTCGCTAGCATCCAGTTACGAGTCTCTGCAGCAAGAAAAAACGAGCCGCAGACCACCATGGTCGCACCTTCTCTTTGCGCGATTTTGTGACCGATCTGGCAAGCTTCGAGCGGTTGCGTGACCACAGTTGTTGACGATCTTTTTTCCGGGGGTAGAAGCGTTAGCAATGTTTCAGTGGCCAAATACCTTGGATTTGTATGGTACTGGGTGAGAATCAACTTGCCGGGAATTTCGGCGAGTATCGCTAGCATTTTCTTTGCATCTTTATCCTGACTGGTGCCAAAGACGATGACATGCTGTTGCTGGGGGTTCCGCTGGCGCAGACTGTTCGCTAACGCTTGGATGGAATCTTCGTTGTGAGATGAATCAAGAATTGCGACGACCTCGTTGGAAAGATCAAATCGTTCTTGACGAGCTGGCACCTGCAAGTTTTCGAAAGCTTGGCCAATCCTTTGGGTGCAGATTCGTTCCACCGATGTTCGATCTGAAGTAGCTTCGAGGCTCGCCATTTTGTCTCGAAGTACGAATAATGCAGCAGCAGCGACGGCGGCATTCTTTGCTTGATGTTCTCCGTCCATGGCTAGGCGAAAGAATGCATGATCAGGAAGTGGTGAGGTTGATCCAGAAAACTGGAGTTCGGATCCCCACTCGGGTAGCGGCTTGGAGAGGAAATGAAAATCGGTGCCAAGTTTTAGGGAAGGTGCTGACTGTTTTTTGCACTGCTCCTCGACGACCTGAATTGCTTCGTCTTGTTCCACACCGCAGATGACTGGAATGCCAGATTTGATGATACCGGACTTCTCACGAGCGATGGATACGAGATCATCGCCCAGGACATGTTGGTGATCGAGCCCGATGGAGGTGATGACGGAGACGGTTGGGTAAAGAACGTTGGTGCTGTCCAGCCTACCCCCCAGTCCCACTTCGGCAACGATCACATCGCATTGACTATTCGCAAAATGAAGCATTGCCATCGCGGTGGTGAGCTCGAAAAAAGTAGGCTTCCCGTGTTCCCCTGCAATTTGACTCGCGGCATCAGCCACTTGCGTGACTAAGTCAACGAATAGGGCATGACTACAGGTTTTGCCATCAACCAAGAATCTCTCTTCGAGGTGTTCAAGATGCGGGGACGTATAGAGTCCGGTTCGGTAGCCTGAGGCAGTGCAGGCTGCAGCAATCAATGAAGCGGTTGACCCTTTACCTTTGGTGCCCGCAATGTGAACCAAAGGTATGACGGGAGGTTCAGCTTTCGTTTCTGGGTACAACAGATGGCTTAAATTCAGCTGCTTGAACAGTTCTGCCATCCTGCGCAAGCGGAATGGATATTGCGACGCCCCCGACAGCCCAAGCTTTTCGTAGTTAATTAGGTCGTAGAGATAGTTTAACGCGTCTTGATAGTCGGCTAGAGGAATCATCATCTGACGGTCGGTGGAATAAGCCGGGGCTCGAGACGACGCGGTCAATCGTTGGCTCGAGGCGATCAGGTGGTCGAAAGATGCCCAAGATAATGACACGATCACCTCATTTAGACAATTTCACTCGGTCAAAATAGCGGGGGAGAAATCCAAGGTTGTGAGTTTCTGCCCCTTCACGATTGGCCAGTCGCTAAATATTGATTTTCAAGAAGGTGGTGGATTCAGCGTGGAAAGGTGGGATTATTCGGTTTCCACTGGAATTCACTTTCGGTGGATGATTGCCGACTCTCCCAGCGGTACGGAGTCTTCTGGAGTTTCTGTTCGTGAATCAGAAAGCTAGGGTCGCAAAGGCAGTTACGTGTCGATTTTTGCCCGCAGAAAAGTCGATAGCCTGCTTGGTGGAGTGCGCGGTAGCGAACATGGCACAACTCCGTGGGCTTTTGCAGCGGTGGAAAACACTTGAATCTTGCTTGAGGTAACCAAGCGAACCGTTTCCAGAGGATCGCCGTATAACCTTGGCGAGTTGATCCACCTTTGCGGCACATCAAAGGACTTTTTTGAAACGAACGCTTGATAAATCGTATCAGCAGAGCCTGTCGAAAGCTGTTTGCGTTGATCGTGGACACGGCCTGACGGGAGCAAAAATACGACGTGAGTCCAAAGAAAGAATAGATAGGACCACCCGAGAGCGAGGTGAATCGGTGATGCGTCTGCGACATCCTCGATCTTTCATCTCCAAAAAAAAGGTTTCTTCGCGAGCCTTGCCGTATAGGATGGGCGTCAATTCACTGCGGTGATTGGTTGCTCGTTTTACTCTGATCCCAAATAATTGCTTTTCGAAGGAAACAGTGCTCGTGGATACCGATTCGACCGCCTCGGCGGAAGTTGAGCCAAACGCGGCGGTTCAAACCAGCCAAGATGCAACCGCCCAAACAGGCGTTGTCATCGAAACTCGCAACTTAAGTAAGATTTATCGCGACTTTTGGGGTAGGAAAAAGGTCAACGCACTCAAATCACTTGATATTGAGGTGCGACAAGGTGAAATCTTTGGATTGCTAGGACCTAACGGCAGTGGAAAGTCCACAACCATCAAGCTAATCCTTGGACTTTTGTTCCCGAGTAGCGGTCGCGTGCTGGTTTTTGATAAAGATGCAAGTGAGACCAGCAAGAACGAGAAGATCGGCTACCTTCCTGAGGAGAGCTATCTTTACAAGTTTTTGACGGCAGAAGAGACGCTTGACTTTTACGGTCGTCTCTTCGACATGTCGGGGGCTGAACGTAAGAAACGCGTTCAGGAGTTGATCGACTTGGTCGGACTCTCAGGTGCCAAACACCGGCAATTGAGAGAATACAGTAAGGGGATGACCCGCCGTGTTGGCTTGGCACAAGCTTTGATCAACGATCCCGACCTCATTCTTTTGGACGAACCGACAACGGGTCTTGATCCGATTGGTACTCGTGAGATGAAGGACCTCATCCTTGCCCTGAAAGAACGCGGGAAAACGGTTCTGTTGTGCAGTCACCAATTGGCGGATGTTCAAGACGTTTGCGATCGCGTGGCAATCTTGCATCAGGGTGAGTTGAAGGAGCTTGGTCGAGTCTCCGACTTGCTCAAAGTTCAAGATGTGACAGAAGTCCACGCAGAGGGTCTTAGTGAAGAAGCTAAGGCTGAGATCGCAGAGGTGATCAAGCGTCATGGAGGCGTTGTTCGTTCGATCGATAATCCGACCACAACCATGGAAGATCTCTTCTTGAACATTGTTCGCGAGAGTGAGGCGAGACCTGGTGCTCGTCGTGTTTCGGCCGCCGCGGCGTCTGAGGAAATGAATCAACCAGAATCACAAGAAGAGGCTGAATAATGATTTTGCAGCCGGATGACTTCTGGTCTTTTTATGAATGGCTCATGAGGCCCGATGCGTTTTTGCAAAGCGCATTTCTGCAGGGCGTCGTGCTGATCCTGTTGGCAATCGTTCTCGGCCTATTGGTCGGGTACGTGTATTCAGCCAATCGCTATGGACCGAGCGAAGGATTTTATGCTGTCGCTAGAGCTGTTCGAGACTTATTGCGTTTTGACTTGATTGGCACTTCCCCACGACGAGTTGGGGCGTTAGCAAGACTCGCTTTCAAAGAAGCGATTCGAAGACGCGTGCTCTTCATCGTCGGCCTCTTCATGGTGGTCTTGCTCCTTGCCGGTTGGTACCTCAACCCCGACAGCGACGATCCCGCTCGACTCTACATCAGCTTTGTTCTAACGGCGACGAACTACCTGATCCTGGCTTTGGCGCTTTTCATTAGCGCCTTCTCGCTTCCAGCGGATATCAAGAGCCGAACGATTTACACCATTGTCACGAAGCCAGTCCGTGCAACCGAAATCGTGTTGGGTCGAATGCTTGGTTTCATGGCAGTGGGTACCATGATGTTGGTTCCAATGGGACTAGCAAGTTATCTATTTGTGACACGTGGTTTACGGCACAGCCATCAGGAAGTCGTCGAACTCGAGGAGCTATCCAATGGTGACCTGAAAGGTGAGACCGACTTCGTTCGAAACCATTCTCATACCTTTACCATCGCGGCCGATGAGGGTGGCGTTGGTTTGACCGATAAAGTGCGAGGTCATTATCACCTCGTGACTCGAGACGGAGATGGCTTCAAGTTCGGTCCTCCCGTCGGGGCGTTGCAGGCTAGAATTCCTTCCTATGGAGACATCCAATTCTTTGGCCGCAGTGGAGAATTGAAAGAAGCAGGTATCGATATTGGTGCCGAGCGAATCGCTGCAGGCGGGTATGGCGTGTCAGGAATCGCTCGAGTGATCGGTTTGGAACGTGGCAGTAAAAAGATCGAACACGGTTACGTCGAAGGCGGTACCCTTGGTGCTGCTGAATTCACGTTCAGCGATGTAACTCCCGAGAGATATGCCGATGGGATTACCGTCAATCTATCTCTCCGGGCGTATCGTTCCTACAAAGGAGACATTGAGTCGGGAATTCGTGGTTCGGTCACGATGAAGCATCCGTCCAAAGAGATCGAAAGTAATCCGATACCATTCGTAATTGATGAGTATGAAATTGACGAATTGGGTCTGCCGTTAACCATCGAAGGTACAGACGCAACGGTGACTCGACAGCTGGATGTCTTTAAAGATCTTGTGGATGAAGAAGGCAAGTTGAAGTTGGTGATTCGCTGTTTAGATCGCAATCAATACCTGGGCGTCACAAAAAGCGGCGTCTTCCTGCAGCCATCAGAAAATTCTTTTGAGTGGAATCTGACCAAAGCTTATGCATCGATTTGGTTGCAGATGACAATGGTGATCGCTTTCGGGGTGATGTTTAGTACGTTCCTGAGTGGTCCGGTGGCAATGGTTTCCACTGCAGCTTGCGTGTTGCTAGGTTTTTCTGCAGAGCAGATTTACGACACCCGTCACTTCATTGACGCTGGGATTGAGCGTGGGGGTGGTCCTGTTGAGTCAGTCATTCGTTTGTTGAAACAGGACGCGATGACGACGCAGTTGGATGTCGACACCACCGCAGCAAGTATCATTAAAACGGTTGACGCGGGTATCATTTATTCGCTCGATGCCGTTGCAACCGCTTTGCCAAACCTACCCAAAATGGTTGCAACAGCAGAGTATGCCGCAAGTGGTTTTGATGTGTTCGGTGCGCTTCTTGCGCGTCATGCTGTCGCCACTTTTGGCTACTGTTTCCTCGCTTTTATTATCAGTTACTTCTTCCTGAAATCGCGTGAGATCGCGGCATGAATCGAACTACATCTTTCCGCCGTAAACTCATTTATTTGACGGTGATGGTCGCCATGTTAATCCCGCTCTATCTGCTGGGCCAACCAGCTGGTGGGGATGGTGATCTAGGCGGTCGACTGTCAGTGATGAGGAACGAGTACAACATCGCTGAGAGTGATCTTGGTGAGATAAGCCCAGCCAGCGAAACCATGAAACTTGCTTCACTCGGTTTGCGCGGCGTTGCGGCGACTTTGTTGTGGAACAAAGCCCATGAATATCGTGTCATGCACGAGTGGGATCGCTTGAAAGCAACGTTAAATAACATCGCGTTGCTTCAACCTCACTTTGACAAAGTCTGGGAGCACCAAGCGCACAACCTCGCTTATAACGTCTCCACTGAATTCGATGATTATCGTCAACGCTATGAAATGGTTCGTGAGGGCACTGAGTTTCTCACTCGAGGGCTTCGTCAGAATACCAATGCGACCCGATTGGTGTGGTACACCGGTTGGTTTTATGGAGCGAAAATGGGGATGTCTGATGAGAAAGAGCAATTCCGAAGGCTTTTTTCCGAAGACGAACTTTTGCATGAATCTCTGAAGAATGAAAATATCGCGGTCGACAGCCCTGAAGCACGAGGCCCATTAGGAAAACCCGATAACTGGTTGGTTGGTCGTCTGTGGTTGAATCACGGGTATGACATCGTTGACAGCGGTGTAAAAATTCGCCGTCAAACGCCACTGAACTTTTATGAAACTGGCCCCAAGTGGCGACTCAAACACGCTGAGTCCATTGAGTCCGAAGGTGTTCTCGACCAGCGTGCTCAAAATGCTTGGTTAATGGCATCTGATGACTGGGCTTCATTTGGTCAGCGAAGTATTCCGACGACGTCTTCGTTTACGATCAAGCTTGGTGAATTGGACATTCTCAAGGCGCAGCGGTCAGAGAAAATCGAGCAGTTTCGAATGCTCAACCAAGAAGTCTACGATGCTGCTCGAGACGAATTGATTGAGGCTCTTCCTGATGAGTTCAAAGCATTCTATGACTTGCCGTCCGATCAGCTAACGTTTGAGCAACGGCAGATCCTTCCGTCTATTCTTGACGGGCTGATTCCGAACCTCAAGCCGATTGCAAAATCTGCTCAGGATGATGCGACTCGACTAGCCTCAGTGAATTTGATTGATGAGATCGCAAATCTCAACGAGCGGATTCTAAAAACTAATGGGTATCGAACTCAGATCAATTATCCTTATTGGGAAGCTCTCGCGCTTGCCGAGCAAGAAGAGCGTACGGTAGAAGCACGTCGCTTGATTTATGAGGCTGAAAAGGCCAATGCTGCTGCTGAGTTGGATGAATCGATTCGACTTTATGAAGAAGCGTTTGCGATCTGGGAAAAAATCTTTGATGACTACCCCCTGCTAACCCTGGACGATACCGCCGAAGATCTCTTTGATTCGATTCGTCGATACATGGTGGTGACCGATTCAGAGGAGATTCCTGAAGATTTTCCTCTGATCGAATTCGCGATGATGATGGGCGAGCTGGGGAGAATCGACTCTCGTGATTATCAAAGGATCCGTGAGGAAGGTTTGGAACAGGTGATGCAGGATAGGCTGAATTCACAAGAGATCGCACCGGGAATCGAGGGCGACTCCTCACAAAACATTCCGAGCTCGGAGGGTATCCCGCAGCCGGTTGCCGTCGAGCAACCACAGGACGTTTCGCTCCCGCAGGGTGCAGACAAATAGTATTTGATGCGAGGTTATGAAAAAAAGGCAGGCCGATTGGCCTGCCTTTTTTATTTTGACCCCGAGATCACGCCCCGGTTGTCTCTGCAACGTTGAAGCCAATTTTGCTTACTTGCGATTACTCGATGCCTAGTAACTCAACTTCGAAGATCAAGACCTCATTCGGGCCGATTCCTCCCGATGGGCTACCTTGGGCTCCGTACGCAAGGTCGGAGGGGATGTAGATAATCCACTTGCCACCCACCTTCATTTTTGCGATCGCAATCTGCCATCCTTGAATCACACGATTGAGTGGAAAGGTAGCGGGCTGGCCTCGATCAACCGAACTATCAAACTTGGTTCCATCAATCAGCGTACCGGTATAGTGAACTCGCACCGTGTCTGTCGCTTTGGGTGAATCGCCAGTGCCAGCAGTGATCTCTTTGTACTGGATACCGCCATCGATTGATTTGACTCCTTCTTTCTTGGCGTTCTCAGCGAGGAATTGAACACCTTTCTCTCGATTAGCAGCTCCAGCTTTTTCCATTTCAGCTTGTTGCTGTTGTTGGCGAGCTTGCAGGAGGGTTTGAATCTTGGTGCGAGCCTCGGTGAGTTGCTCTTCCGTTAACGCTGGTGGCTTACCTTGAATACCATCTTGGAATCCGAGTAAAAGTTGATTCACATCAAGGTCGGTGAGCTGAAATCCCGACTGCCCCATTTGTTGGCCAACTGAGATGCCTAGAAAATAACTAAGAGGATCTTTCACTGTGTTGCCTTCTGGCGCTTGTGCTATCGCTGGAGCGATCAAAGCGAGTTGGAGTAAAAAAGTCCCGAATAATGAAAATCGGTTGAGCATTTGGGTTTCCTAAGTGGGGATAAGGCGAAATGAGCGTAAGCAAGCCTTGTGATTGATGATTGTGATATCCGAAAGGTCATTCCTGAAGTCGTTCGGGACTCACGCCGTTGGTGATCGTCTATCAGTTAACGCTTCTGGATAGCTGAACAGGAAGGAGCGTCAAAAGGTTCGGACTAACTCCACGCAAGATAGCAGGAAATACCGTCTATCGGTAAGCGAGCGATAATGGTTTTCATCTGAAACGTTTAATTTGATCTCTTAAAGACCCAGAAAAATGGTGAGACCGATCAGGGTTGCAAGGACAACAAGTATGACGGTGATTTTTTGCCATCCAATTTCTCTGGATGTAACCCCAAACTGTTTTTCGATTTCTTGTTGGAGCATGATGTTACCCCGATGTGTCGTTTCAGCGGCCGACACGTCATTCTGCTGCGGTTTACCCTCGTCTTCGCCATCGATCGTCTCGTCGAGTTGCAGCATGACTGCTTGAACTTGCCTTGCATTGAAGGGCCGGTCATCGGGGGATTTTGCCAGTAGTTTTGCAATGATTTCATCAAGCGCCGGTGGGCATCCGGGCAGGAATTCTTTGATCCGGGGCGCAGGCTTTCGGAGATGTTGCTCGAAGAGTTGTGCGAAGTGTTCGCCTTGGAATGGAGTTCGACCGGTGAGCATTTCGAACAGGCAGCAGCCAAGCGAGTAGAGATCCGCCTTCCCTGAGACATTCTCATCACCGGTAATTTGTTCCGGAGCCATGTATGCATGGGTGCCAACCGTCATCCCGCTGGAGGTAATGTCAGCGCTGTGTAGATCACGTGCAATCCCGAAATCGCCTAATTTGACTTGGGCATCTCGAGTCAAGAAAAGATTGCTTGGTTTCAGATCGCGGTGAATCACCCCATGATTATGGGCAAATTGAAGTGCCGAGCAGATTTGCCTTGCAATTTCAACTACTAAGGGCCATCGCATCGCATGGCAGGCTTGGAGCAGATCCTTCACCGTTCCCCCGTCGAGTCGCTCCATCACATAAAACAATTGGCCGCCGTCTTCTCCGCCACCCATGGAACGAATGATGTTCGGGTGACGAAGGCGTTCCATCACCACCGTCTCTCGTTTGAACCTGGCGCGAATCAGAGGATCTTGGGAAATGCCAGGATGCAGTTTCTTGATCGCCACTGATTCTCCGGTCGAACGGTCCGTCGCGGAGTAGATCGTACCGACTGTCCCGGCCCCAATGATTTCGCCGATCTCGTAGTCTTCCAATTGAGCCGAAAGCATGTCCTCTCTCGTTCAAACGGGTTGCAAGGCT
>JADHOA010000024.1 GCA_016779185.1 Rubripirellula sp. | reverse complement strand
TGCGCATGACTGGTGCTTGACGCGGTAAGTAGCAGAGCCCCTAGGCACAAGCTACTTAACCGATGAACCAATGCGATACGCCTGCCAGAATCGATTGCATTGTTAAGCCTCATTAAAACGATCCTAAACTGAGGACGAAACACCATGACCCCCACCTTTGCTTGTAATTTATTTCGCTGTTTATCATCGGTTCGATCAATAAGATCAACCGATTTCTACAAAATCATTCGTCTGTCGCCTATCAGCGTTCAACAAAATCACATCATTTAAACCTCTTTCTCAGCACGATCACGTTACCAAGAACGAACCAGCGGGACCCAATCGCCAACCCATTAAAACGATGGACTCTTATACACAGGAGGCTGCCAATCAACTGGCAAACGACCTTGTGGTCGTACACCGAGAGAGCCATCTGGAATCGGACATTCACCCGGTTGTATTAACGGTAAATCATCCGGCAGATGCTTAATTTTGAAATCTTTATATTGTATTTTCATCGCTGGCCCGACATGTACTTGAACAGCCAAGACACCTTCAAGTGAACGTCCGTTGGGATCCAAGTCAATGAGATCGGCAGTTTGATGATCATCGATCCAGTGCTGATGATGATTGCCTTGAACCAGCACCCGATACTCGTGCCATTGATCAGCCTGAAACTCCTTGACTGGCATTTTGCCAACAATCCAAGAACGCCCGTCCTCGTCGATTACAACCCGTTCACCGGTATGGGACAAAATCCGTCGACCTCGCTCTTCATAAAGCATCCCGTTGTAATTTGGATTATTGGCGACCACATCGCATTGATAACCAGTAACGATATCTAATCCCAGATCGGGACGACTGAGTCCGCGGTACTGAATTCCGCTATTACCACCGGCCGTGACTTTGACTTTGACTTTCAGTTCAAAGTTACGAATGGTCGAAAATTTCCAACTCAAGAAACGATTCATCTTCAACGATCCGTCAGTGATCCCTGTAAGGGCACCGTCCTCCACCGACCAATACTGGGGATCGCCTGACCAGCCTTGTAAATTCTTCCCGTTGAACACATTAACAAAACCATCTGCATCCGCTCTCGCACCGACCATGGCAGACTCAGTTGGATGTGGCGCTGTGGACGGGCTGAATCCTGATTTGAGTGGAAGCAAAGGGCCACCTAATTCTTTTACCCTTTCATCGGTTCTCTTTCGCAGCGTTTCCAGCGTATCCGCGTAACGAGGATCCGAAACAAAATTCACCAACTCGTCCGGATCCGCTTGCAGGTCGTGCAGGAATTCATAGTTCTGATTGTCAACGTAACGAACATACTTAAAACGTTGATTTCGAATACCTTCAAATGCAGGAATACGATTGCGTACTGCAAAATGCTCGTGAAAAGAATCGGTGCGCCAATCCTGTGGCACACTCCCTGACACAATTGGTCGGAGACTGCGTCCCTGATATCGCTCAGGAACTTTGACATTTGCCCAATCAAGAATGGTTGCGGGTATGTCAAGATTTAACGCAATCGCATCGGTCACCTGCCCGCGATGCGTTGAGTTGACTCGGGGATCATAAATCACCATCGGTACACGCAACGCGTCGTCATAATGTGACCACTTACCGGCCAAACCGCGATTACCCATGTAGTACCCGTTATCGGCGGTGTACACAATGATCGTATTCTGATCCAAACCAGCCTCTTTTAAAGCGTCGATGACGCGTCCAATCGATTGATCAATTCCGGTCACCATTCGGTAATACGCACGCACATTGGCCTGGTACTTTTCTTCGGTGTTCCACCGCCAAAAGTAACGCTCGCGATTAATGGTGGTCTTCAGAAAGTCAGGTAACTCATCAAAGATCGCTTGGTCCCCTAACCGCGGCGGAGCAATGGTGACATCTTCGTACAACCCATCAGTGCTGCGAGGCCAAGGAAAATGACCGATGCCAGGCCTGCGATCACCGTCCTCGGCGTGGCAGGCGTTAAACCATAGGTTCAAGGAAAACGGCTGATCCTTCGCCTGATTCTTGATGAAGTCGATTCCGCGATCAACAATCAATTCGGTTTCATGACGCAGCGTTCCATCAGGCTGTCGCTTGTAGTAGGGATTACGCCCAATCGACTCGAACTGATCAAAATGATCCTGCTGCTTGTAACCCGACGGCATTTTGGCATGCCACTTACCAAAGAAGCCTGTTCGATAGCCTTGCTGGCGTAGCAGGTCGGTGTAGAGAGTTGCAACCGCCTCGGGCTTGGCGACATCGTGATTACCCGGAGTCCCATAGGTTCTTCCCGTCAAACCACTTAGCACCGTTGTTCGACTTACCCAGCAGATGGAGTGACTGACAAACGCATTACGAAACCGGGTTCCCTCGCGAGCCAACATGTCGATATTCGGCGTTTGCACAACGTCATTGCCGTAACAACCGATCGTGCTAGTCGTCTGATCATCCGTGAAAAAGAAAACGATATTCGGTCGATCCTCAGCCTTTGCGTCGCCAACAAACCAACCAAACATCAAGACCAATGCCGCACACAACTTTTTCATCGTGACTCTCAATTCCAGCTTGCATATCAGCCTGCTGATTGCCAGCTAAACAACTGGGACTTTCAAAAACAGCAAGCCTTACACGCAAGAGACTAAAACAATTCAACCTCGCATTCCAGTAGCAACCACTAGATTACCAATCACAAACAACAGAACCTCAACACCTAAAAAGTTGACTCTTGATTGCAGATCCCGATTACGACTCGACCGCGATTCAACTGCGCAACACGCCAACCGCTCCCAGCATCGAAGCCTGCTAGACTGAGGGCAATTCAAACAAGCTTCATCGCAATGGAAAACCATTGCAAAATGCTAACCAGACCGCTTTGCCATTTCCACCGACTCAAACGACTTCCATTCACCACAATCTTTCCCAAATGTGTAGTATGAAAGCTCAAGCGTCCAACGCACAGCTTCGTCAATTCCAAGCCCGTGAGCACGAGTCAAACGCGATGATTCAATCCAATGGCCAACAACCATGCCTAAATCGCCGAAAGTTCAATAGGCAACTCGCCGCACTGACAGGAGGCTGCGTCTTAGCGCACGGCGGAACACAAGGACCTAAACTGCAGTTCATATATGGTGATGAAACAGGGGATTTGAATCCAGAAGCAGCAAACACGTCGACCGACCGATTGATCGAACTGGGCCTTAACGCCTTAGCAAGATCACCAGAGATGAATTACTTTGCAGACGGCCACCGAGGGGCCGCGTTGATTTCAGCCCATTACCTTTGCGATGAGTTCGTTGATCAACCGGATGCACAAACCCGAATTGCTGAACTGTTGGACATCAATTATTCCACCACAAAGCTATGCGCGCGGTTCCCGAATGAACGACCCGACCCGAACGCAATCAGAAAAATCGGCGAAACGTTAGCGAAGCGGGGCGACCAATTACTGCAGGTCGGTCACAATGCAATCTTCGCTATGTTGGCGATCAAAGCGTTTCGACTCGCCCCACAACTCGCAACACCACAACGAGTCGAAGGCGTCTGTGAATTAATCCGCAGATTCACTCCTTGGAATGACACGCCGCCTGACCCAGCAATTCAACCACCATCATTTACCGACCAAAAGGCCATTTCTCAATTCATCCTTCAAGAAGCCAGTGACGCAATCGATCGATTCGTCGGTTTCGGACAAGGCTTCGCAGGTCACATGATGACTTTTGGCCACTCGCTTGTTGAGCTAGCTTCGATGGGTGACGTCGAATGGGCAGAAAGTTGCAGAACTGCATTTTGCAAATATGTCACCGTCACCCGAAAGGGCCCCAGTCCAGAAGATCGTCGGATCAAAGACCACCTGCAGACAAAGCTCAGGCCAACGGATACCAAATACTGGCAAGATCGCCCGGATCGATCGGTCGGGATCGGCCACGTCTTCAAATATCCATACGCCTACTACGATCTAGCCCAACGTGCAGGTGATGCAGCGATCGTCCCCGAGATGGAAGCCAAAGCTTGGCATGTTTTCTAACGACCCCCTATCTTTGCCTTTCCAATCTTGTCAACCAAGAGCGGTGATTAGCCGTTTCGTTCCCAATGCCGAGGCGTTACTCGAACAGGCGGATAACCCACAACACCCCTTAACGATTGGCAGTCATGAACCAACCAACACGTTGCTGCGGGATAACACGGTGTTTACTAATCTTGTTGTTTTCTATTTACGCAGTGAATTCGGGAAACACAAATTGGGGCAACGAAGCCCCATCGCCACATCAAGCCGTTCATTCACCAAAACCAATCCGCCACAACCAACTACAGAACAGACAGACGAGTCGGGCGCAATCAATCAAAAACAAGGTTCGCAATCAAGAGTCGCCCCAGAATATCATCATTATTTTGGCAGATGATTTGGCGTGGTCAGATCTCTCTTGCTATGGCCATTCCTGGCACGAAACACCCAACCTTGACCAGCTAGCAGAATCCGGAATTCGCTTCACGCAAGCGTATGCATCCGCGCCGATCTGTTCGGCTTCAAGAGCAAGTTTGCTGACGGGAAAATCAACCGCCAGACTCGGTTTTGAATTTGTCACCAAAAATGAACTTGGCACGCAGCAAATTGACCAAGCAACACCGCTTCAAGCTCCACCTTATCAACTGCAACTCGAACTTAACCAACTCACCATTGCTGAGCGTCTAGAACCTTTGGGATACCAGTCGTTCTTCGCGGGAAAATGGCATCTCAATGCCCACCACAACGGATACCTAGGCTGGAGCCCAACACACGGCCCCGCTCAACAAGGTTTCCAGAAGGCTATCCAAGACTTTGGTTCACACCCTTACGGTTGGAAAAAAAGCCAACCACCAACGATAGAAATCAATGGCGAATACCCAGAAGATTCTTTAATCAATCAAATTTGTGAAACACTTGCAGAACAGCCAAATGGCACCCCCACGCTCAGCGTTGCATCTCTTTATCACGTTCACACACCGGTCAAAACCACTTGCCAGTGGTTAATCAGGAAATACGACCAGCGAGTTCCGATGGACTCACCCGCCAGAGAAAAAAGAGTTCGGTACGCGGCCTTCGTAGAAACCCTTGATCATCACGTTGGACAAATCCTGCGAACGGTTCAACAGTCGGATCGTCAGCGAGAGACCATAATTATTTTTACATCCGATAATGGAGGACATCCCGAATACACCGCGAATGCTCCCCTGCGGGGATCGAAATGGAATCTCTACGAAGGAGGCATACGCGTACCTTTTATCGCAAATTGGCCGAACAAGATTGCACCCGGGCAGACCTCTGATCGCCCCATTGTCGGCTACGATCTTTTGCCAACACTACTTGATTTATGCAAAGCAAAACCTACTGACCTTCGCGATCCTTGGTTGGATGGAAAAAGCTTTGCCGACACACTCATCAATCACCCACCAAAAAATCTCTCCTGCGAAGACCCTGACCGATCCACATCGCAAGCGGAACCAGAACACCAACGTGAAATGATTTGGCATTTCCCGTATTACCACCCCGAAACAGGCTATGCCTCGGCGATCGAAAAGATAGGGATCGATGATTTCAAAGTGAGTAAAACCCATCCGCACTCGGCCATACGAGTTGGCAGACACAAGCTAATCTGGTTTCCAGAAACCGATTCCACCGAGTTATATGACCTTGATTCAGACCCATCCGAATCCATCAACCTCGCAGACACCTCTCCCTCTCTCAATCAAAATCTTCGACAAAGACTCACAGACTACCTCGAACGCGTTAACGCACGTCTCGCCATCGCAAAAACAAAATGATATTCAGGACCCCAGTTCTACTTAAGTAATCAATCGCACTTCACGAGCCCAGCACGCAGATAATGGGATAATTGATTAGGCATCAGAAAGCAAATTAGTAAACTTTACGATAAGCAAGCGGACAAATCCAAAGCAGTTCAATCTCACTAGCGGACGTCAAAACGATTCAACAAACCTCCTCATCAGGGAATCAAACTGGCTCATCGGCAATCGACTCTTGCCCTGCAAACGCTAGTCACCGAACAGACGCCCTCCACCCTCACCAATTCCTGACACTTCTTCATGACGCGATTGACACACCATTTCCGGTATTACTTTTTCGTACTATTCGTTCTCTGGATGAATGGCTCTTGCCGACAATCCTTAGCAACAGATCCCGTCTCCGTTATTTTTGATACCGATATTTCGGGGGACGTTGATGATGTCCTGGCGTTGGCGATGCTGCATACGCTTGCAGATCGCAGAGAGTGCGAAATCCATGCGGTCACTATTTCGAAAATCAATCCACTCACCGCTCCCTTTGTCGATGCTGTGAACACTTTTTACGGTCGAGCCAACATCCCAATCGGCGTGACACGAAACGCCCAAATCCGCGACAGCAAGTACTTGCACTTGTGCAAACAGAGTATTGATGGAAACCGCGTCTACTCTCACGACCTAGAATCCAGCGACGATGCGCCCGACGCACTCACCGTCCTTCGCCGTACGCTAAGTGCAGCACCCGACCAATCGATCGTGATCATCCAAGTGGGGCTTGCGTCCAACCTCGCCGACTTGGTTGAGTCACCTGCGGACACCATAAGCGAAATGACAGGACGGGAGTTAATCGAAAAGAAAGTGAAACTGGTATCCGTGATGGCGGGAGCCTTTGAGCCTGTCAACGGCGACCCACACTACCTTGAAGCCAATGTCAAAAATGGAATTCAATCAATGCAACGCTTTAGCGAAAAGTGGCCAATTGATTGCCCAGTCATATGGAGTGACTTCAATATTGGAACGCGTGTCACCTACCCTCGGCAAAGCATTGCGAGAGATTTTGAGTATCAGGCAAATCACATTGTCAAAGAAGCCTATTTACTTCACAGCGGACCCAATCACGATCGCCCTTCATGGGATCTAACCAGTGTGCTTTATGCCGTTCGTCCCGACGATCACTACTTCACACTAAGCCCACAGGGCCAAGTGAGTACAGCGGAGGATGGATACACTTCGTTCACCGAGACCGAGAACGGGCGGGACCGCTATCTAATCATGAGCGACCGTCAGGCAGACCGTGTCAGGGAATCACTCAGGCATTTGGTTAGCCAGCCACCACGGTGAAACAATTTGGCGATCCACTGGCAGTCGTTTCAGATGATCTCGTCGCCACGCATTGATCCCGTGCAAGATAAATCACACCATGGATCTACCCCTCAGACACGAACTCAAAATGCTTTCTGTACGATAACTTACGACCAGAACGACATCAGTCATACGACGAAATGCTTGATTTTCTGACCCAACTATTTGAAATCTTGTCGATCTATTTTCAATTGGGCGTATCCCCTGAATCCGCGCTCGATTATTTTGGCTGACGACGTTAACTAAATCAAAACCAATTCACTACCGTTTGAAACTGGAAATTTTTTCAGATGATTGCAGCCTTTCATAAAAATCTCGGCCTGACCTTTTGCGTCACCCTGATGCTTTACCAATCGCTGGCACCTTCTGCTCAAGCCGAGACTGTCGATTACAAGCGATTTGAAAAGAAGGTGGTTGCCACGGATTTAATTCAACCGATGGAACTCGCAATTGCACCAGACGGAAACATCTTTTTGATCGAAATCGGGGGCATCGTCAAACTGCTTAATCCTAACACTCGACAAATCGATACGATCGGATCCATCGAGGTAACGACTCAGCAAGAAAACGGTCTAATCGGATTAGCGCTCGATCCTGATTTCGAAAACAACGGCTGGCTATACCTTCAATACTCACCACCTGATTTCTCTGGACAACATGTAAGCCGGTTCACCTTCAGAGAGAATCAGATTGATCTCGCCAGCGAAAAAATCTTATTCAAGTATGAAGAGCAAAGACGCGAGTGCTGCCATCACGCTGGTTCACTTGAATTTGGCCCCGATGGAAATCTCTACATTGGCACGGGCGACAACACCAATCCATTCAATGATTCGCAAGGATATGCTCCAATCGACCAGCGTGACGACCGAGGCCCCTGGGACGCACAGAGAACCTCTGCAAACACAAAAAATTACAACGGAAAAATCCTACGGATCCACCCTGAAGCGGATGGATCTTACTCAATCCCGGACGGCAACCTTTTTCCAAAAGATGGTTCCGTTGGCCATCCCGAAATCTATGTCATGGGCTGCCGCAATCCATGGAGGATTAATGTTGATTCAAAAACGGGCTTCCTTTACTGGGGTGACGTTGGACCAGACGCCGGCCAAGACGGACCTCGTGGATCACGAGGTTACGACGAAATCAACCAAGCACGAGCGGCAGGTAATTTTGGATGGCCTTATTTTATCGGCGATAACTATGCCTATCACATGGTTGATTTTCAAACGGGAGATATCGGCCAGCAACAGGACCCACTTGGTCCCATCAATCAGTCGATTAACAATTCAGGATCACAAGTCCTGCCTCCTGCCCAACCTGCGATGATCTACTAGCCCGCATCGACAACCGAAACATTCCCGGCGATTGGCTCCGGAGGAAGAACGGCTTGTGCTGGCCCTGTCTACTACTTTGACAAAAACCTAAAATCAGAAAACAAGTTCCCTGCGGCCTACAACTCAACACTGTTTGCCTTTGAGTGGAGTCGCAACATGATCTACGCCGTTCATCTTGCCGACGACGGAAACCTTGAACAAGTTGAACGCTTTCTCCCTGAGATGACCTTCATTCGCCCCATCGACTTGCAATTCGATGCTACGGGTTCTCTGTACGTGATTGAGTATGGCGAAACGTGGGGAGTGAACCCCGATGCAAAACTGGTTCGCATTGACTACATGCGTGGTAATCGTAGTCCATCCGCTGTGGTTAAATCTGATATCGAAGTCGGACGCGAGCCACTGTCGGTTCGTTTTACCGGCAGCGAATCTTCAGACAAAGATGGTGAATCGCTGACCTTTCATTGGACAGCAACTCGAAGCGATATTGAGAATGCGGAAACCATCCAAATTGGTTCAAGTGAAGAAGTAACCTATGTCTTTCGTGAACCAGGAGTCTACACGGTGCAATTGGTCACAACGGATCCCCACGGAGCATCTGATGCTGCATCTCTGCCAATCATCGTTGGCAACGCGCGACCAGAGATTGCGTTTCAAACTCCACAAGATGGTGACTTCTATGATCCATCAAAGCCAATCACCTATCGCATGATTGTGACTGACCTCGAAGATGGAACGAACGACCCGTCGGTTGTGGAACAAGGAGAACTTGAATTCATTGACAGCGGTGCCAGCTCACGGATTAGCGTCGAAGCGATGCAAGCTGTCTCAGAAAGTGATCAACAGAATCTCGTGCTTGATCCGGGATTAGAGTTGATTAGAAAAAGTGATTGCTTGAATTGCCACGCAATGAATCGGCCTCGAGTCGGCCCCAGTTTCCTCCAAATCGCAAACAAGTACCGAAACGATCCTCATCAGATTGAACAGTCGGTTCAACGAGTACTGAATGGATCAACCGGCGTGTGGGGGAAAGTCGGAATGCTTCCCCACTCACAGCATACACCCTCTGAAGTCCTTCGCATGGTTGAGTTTGTTTACTCGGTCAGCGAAGACTCATCCAACCCAACCGCTATGGGATTTCGAAACGAATTGGATGTAACAAAACTCGGTGGAACCATTGAGATCGAAGCAACCTATGTGGACCTCGGACGCGACAGTCTACCGAAGCTTGCAGGCTCAACGAAAATCCGACTTCGCAATCGCCACCTACAAGCCGAATCAGCGGATGCAATCAAAGGTACCCAGCGTTTAAACTCCGACCGCGCCGAAGGCAAAACCTTCATGGGAGCGATCGAGCATGATGGACACCTCAAGTTCAGTGGATTATCCCTCGAGGCAATTTCAAAGGTGCAGCTTGGCGTCTCGAGCGCCGGAGCGGGCGGCACCATCGAAATCAGAAAAGACTTCGCTGATGGCCCTATCCTTGGATCAATTGAAATCAAAGTGAACGGAGAATGGGAGGCGTTTTATCCGGTTACCGCCGAAATCACTCCAGCGAGCGGAAAGACCGATCTCTATCTTGTCTTTAAAAACGAGACAAATCGTGGCGGCCTAATGAATGTTGACTGGGTCAAGTTTCTGAATGACTAAACGATCATGGAGTGATCTACTGAGCTTTAGTTACTGAGATTTAGCTACTGAGATTCTGGGCTTGAGATTCTGGGCTTAGGCATACTGGGGAACCGAACGACTACTTGTTGGTCGTTCGGTTCTTCACTGGGCACAGTGCTACCGCGTACCTAGACTACGATCGCCGGGAATCACGAGCGATTAACGATCGCCAGAAACATCAGAAATTAGAGTACGAATCACTCCGCTGGTAAGTAATTCAACGTGTAGTAGGCTTCGTGATGCAGAAGGGGCAAACCTTTTTTGCTACGCACCCCTTCGGAGTGCAACTCATGAACGTGGCCTTCTTGCAAACCGCTCACGTAAAGCCTCACACTCTTGCCATCATCACCCGCAACGGCCTTGGTGATGGTCGGCTCCGTATGATCCACTTCGGGACTTCCGTAAGCCGCTTGATAGATATAGGTGTAAGTGCTGAGTTGATAAGAAGCGAGATCTTCAACCGTGATTTCATCAACGGGGTGAGTAAAGGTAAGCTCAAAACCATCGGGCTTGGCTCGCATTTCATGTATTTCAAATGGGATCTCACCGGTCCAATCAACACGATCAATCGCGAACGGTTTGCGTCCTCGGGACCCCCAACCTCGATTCGTCCCACCGACAAACAACTTTCCATTTGGGGTTAACTCCAAGCCAAGCGATCCGCTGTTGAATCCTTCGAGAAACGGGAAACAAACGCCCTGATAATGCCCTTGGACTTTTTCCAAGTAGCAACGCATCACGGTGCTGTGAGACTGGTCGGTGACAAACATCTGGTTCTTGAAGGGACCAAACTCACCGTCGGTCGTGTCACAAGCAATTCCCGCAGCTGACTTACCCATTTTGTCGTACGGAAAAAGAATCGCGGGTGGTTCATAGTGGGGAAGCCGTTTTGCTTCAGTCATGAAGCGACTACCACTGACGGGTTCCTCCGGTCGCGGGCCGATAAACGGTTCAGCAAGCTTGTACCATTCGAAACCGCCCGGGTGACCGACAAATTTCCCTTCCGGCAAGTGCTTCAGAGCACATGTTCCGTTCCAAGGCCCTTGATTATCTGTATAGAACATATCTCCCAAATGGTTGGCACGAATTCCACCGGGTGATCTTACACCGCTGCAGGTTGGGATCATCTCTCCTTGCGAGTTAATCCGAACACACCAACCTCGATAGGGAACCGAACTGCTAAAAGAACCGGTCAAGCAGAGCACAACCCAAAGATCACCATTCTTATCAAACTTGGATCCAAACGCGTACTCGTGGTAGTCACCACTGATTCCCCAACCGTCATTGACCACCTCAAATTCATCGGCCAAGCCATCACCGTCACTGTCTCGCATCCGAGTCACATCCGACCGCTGAGTGGTGTAAAGCCATCCATCACGATAAGCGAGCGTCAGCGTTTCATGCAGTCCATGGGCGAATCGCTGAAACTGTGAGGCGGCGACCGTCGGGGAAAACGGGTCATTGATCATCCAGACCTCGCCACGACGCGAACAAACGGCCATCTTCCCATCAGGCATCATTTGAAAACCAGAGGCCTCGAGAACCACACCCTCAGGAATTTCAAAGGGGGTAATCGGATAGTAGTCGGACTCCGTTGGGGCATCTTGAGCGAGGCACGAAACCATTCCGCACAAAACGCAGAACGAAAGCATCAAAGCAAAACGCAGCATGACAGGCATCGTTTTTGAAAGGATTTACACAAAAAATTAAGACTAGGCGGCACTCAGTTCACTGACCTGACGCCACCAACATTGTTCACACTCGAATTAACTCTCACTTCAATCCATCGCCCCACCACCAAGATTTCAATGTACATCGTAGTCACACTGGAAATCACTCGGGGTCGGACGCCATAGCAAGGCGAATCATCGACTCGCTTTACCAAATCATTTGCTGACGAATCGTTGTCTTACCTTTTACCGGAACCAACAACTCGGATTCACCATCGCTTTCTCTCATCACAACCTCGGCACCGTTGGTATCGAGGAGAATCACAACGGACTGGTTTAATCGATACTGCCCGTCCGACTCAGGCTTGATATCGCCCCTTGCCGCACGGAAGTAAAGAAGCTGATCACCTAAGGGGTCACTCGGCTCAATCAATATTTCACGAGCCAGCGATGAAGTGATGGCCCCGGAAACGGGAACGAATTTATCTTGAACCGCAGCACCTGGAAGCGTGTACCGAAAGGTAGGCCTTCCCACATCATCAAGTCGGTAACCCAAGAATCGATAACCTCGATCACGAGGAGACTCGGATGGCCATGAAGCCGTAGCATCCGGCAGAACGGCTACGGGAGCTACCTTTTCAAATGCCAGTGGATTTCCACCTAGGGGAGTTTGATTCCCAGGGCCACGCCCAACCCAATGCTTGCTCGCGTCGATGAATCGATCTTGCCAAATCAACGCGAGAGAAAATTGATTTGCATCCCAGCAGAGATTGACCTTCTCTGGGTAACCCACCGCAATACCTCGAGGAGAAACGCCCTCAATAAAGTTTCGATAAATCACGGGACGATCATCAGGCTTGAGCTCAATCATTCCACCGGTAATTCCCTCCGGCACTCCACCTTTATCACCCTTGGATAAGAAAGCCCACATGGCGGCAATTTGCTTGTTCTGATCACCTCCGTAGATGTCCGTCACCGTACTCTTGCCCTCGGGATATCCGCTGGGCATTCTTGTTCCAGGTCGATAGAGAGGTGGATTGGGTAGATAGCGGTGGAACCAATCTTCTCGGATACGTGTGGTCATCGTATCGAGAGCGATCGCTTGAATTCCGGTAGCTTTGAAATTGCCGTAGGTGTGGCAGGCCACGCACCCAAGGCCTTGAGCGCCCACCATCTTGCGGCCTAGAGTGACTTGCTGATTTTCGGGCTCATCCGACTTTGCTAATTCAGCCTCGGTTTTTAGATCCAATTCCTTGAAAAGCGTCGCCAATCGCTTGGCTGTTTCTGCACCGAATCCTGGCATGTGAGTCTGCATGTAGGGTCGACTTTTGTTGCCCCCCGCAATCACTTGCTGCATCCAATCCTCACGAAGCTTATCTCCCACTCCGTCAAGCGGCGGAGGCAAGCGTCCCTCGTCACCCATTTCCGGGATCGTGCTACGAAAGAATCCATCGCGATCTGACTCTACCCCACCTCGACCGTCACGGCGGTGACAAGCGTAACAATTGAGCGAGGTTAACTCATGAACGAGTTGTTTCTCGGTGGACTGCTTCGCAGATATCCCATCCTGACTTGCGGCAATCAAGAACTGAGTCAGCGATCCATTTTGCACCGGTGTCAGGTCAAAAACGGGAACCGTCGCTTTCTCCTGAGTACTTAGACAACCCTCGCCAGATCGACATTGATCGAGATCTGGCGCCTTTAACTGGGAAGCAATACGCTGTCCGTCCTCGGTGCGTTGGTGACATGCAGCACAGCCTAATTTTTCAAAAAGGTGACGTCCAACGGGAACAAGCTCAGGGTCGTAGACAAATTCGGCTGGGTCAGCGGGCTTCTCGGCAGGCTCTGCAGCAGGCACCAACTCAGCGTCTCGCGACATGACAAGCGTCTTGTCTATTCCACCTGACTTAATTCCTGGCCCTGCCCAATCCAATGACAATTCTTGCTCGCCGCCCTTTTCGAAATAATCAACACGAAACTCATGAATACCAACGGTCAAATTAACACTTGCCTCTTTCCCCGTGTTTGGATGCACACCGTCATTGTCGATCACACTTTTACCATCCAAGTACAGACGACTTCCGTCATCCGATGAGAGACGAAACGTGTATTTTCCCGCAGTGCTAATCGGTAAAAAACCATCGAATCGCAAAACCACTGATTCGTCTCGCTGACCAACACGAATATCCAAACCACGCGAAACACCCGTTTGATCAGGCTCGCGATCATCCAAATTTGGCAACTGATCGACATCAAGATGATAAGCGCTGAATCGCAGATTCGGCTGCTCCGGGAAATCTCGTGGCGTTGTCACAATCACAGATTCGTCACCGGTGAGGTACTGCGCAACGTGTCGCCAATTATCTCCTCCGAGATCGATCCGAGGCATGCGGCCCGAAGCCCTTACCGCGAGCGGATCTTTCAAGAACGCTTCCAAGCTACCACGAGTATATTTTTCACCCAGATTGATCAAAGGCACTGAGGAGGGTGAACGGTGTTCGCGACCATCTTGCGGAGCATGACACGCCAAACAACCTGATTCATGAAATAATCGCTCGCCCGTTCGATAGTCTGCTCGGTTCGCAGACGATGCAACAACGTCGGTTCCAACCAAAAAATTAGTGAGTGCCAGAGCGATCGTCTTTTTCTCCTCTTTCGTCATGCCTTCCAAGAGATTTGGCATGGTTGTCCCGGGCTTGACTTCGTGCGGATTTGCAATGAAATCAAGCATCCACTCCGGCTTAACTCGCGTTCCAACTCGATCTAGGTTGGGAGCTTGTTTGACCGAGACAAGCTCTTGAACGCTTTGCGATGCAGCATGACATGCGACACAATTAAGATTACCAGCAAGTAGACGACCACCTTCCACAGGGTCTTGACCACTTGCATGAAATCGCTCAAAGGCGGGAACAATCGGTCGTCTGGCCTCAGCCGAAAGATCGCGCGGCAAAACCCAGATATTTCGGAACCGCACTGGATTACCATGATCCTGCAAATAGATCGGTCCATCGACGGGTCCTTCACCGATTGGTGCAGCCGTGGTCGATTTTGGTAAGTCCACCTCTCGATGAACGACGACTCCGTTAAGCCGAACCGTCAATTTTGCGTTCTGTACTTTCTTTCCCTGTTCATCGAATCTAGCAGCAGTAAAGTCGACGTCGTAGGTTTGCCAAGACAAGGGTGGAAAACACATATTCAGGTCAGGATCACGAATCGAATAGATGCCACCTGCTTCGTTGTTCTTCCCCTCGAGGCCGAATGAATCAAGGATCTGAGTTTCAAATCGACCTTGGTGATAAAGCCCACTGTTTCCTCGCCCCTGACCTCGAGCCTCGGGCATATAGGGCAGGCGAAACTCGAGATGCATTGAATAGTCGCGAAAGGTATCAATACTGGTGCAGCCCTGAATAAGCAGACCATCATCTGTCATTTGTGCTCCAGGCTTCCAATGGTCCCTTAGCGACTGAGGGGTTCCGTCGAACAAGACGACCGAACCAGCAGGCGCTACGGCGCCAAGAGTGGCACTTTTCCGTTCCACCTTTTCGAATTGGTCAATTAATGATTCGAGACCGTCCGTATCGACTTCGAACGCTTGCTTTTCCTTTCCATTCCACCCAGCGCCAGGTAGTCCACCCGTGTAAACCACCACACTGAACTCGCCGCCACCCATTGCAATCGCCTGAAGCCCTCGGGTCGCATCACGGTACTCACCTTGCAATTGAAAATCCGGATCGGCCTTCGCTGCATCAGGTGACGTATAAACCTCTGCTCGTGCCGAACAGAAACAAAACAGGCCGGCGATCATGGCCGAAATAACAGAGCGATGCATCATGAGAAACAAAATGAAGTGATTACAGGTTCGTTAAGACCGAAAAACATAACGGGATCAGACGCGATAAGCAAAAACGATTTCAGGAAAACACTACTTTAACGACAAAAGTTGATGAAAACTCGGTTCCACGACGAATGGGAATTCCAACTCGATAAACGGAAGTCTATCGCAGTTGTTCCGTCAAAAACAAATCCATTTCCTCTACCATCTGATCCATCCAGGGAAGACGATTCCAACAACCATGCTTGCCATCGGAAAATACGCGAACGCCGGTTGCGATGCCTAATTGGCCAAGTTTGTCTCTTGAAGGCTGGTTTCGTGATGGCAGATCATGCTCACCAACTAGAAAAAGAATCGGTGAGGTTTTTCTATCAATCTGATGGTACGCATCTGAATGAGCGTACAGATCGGGTGCCTCGTCAACCGTTGCCCGCAACCATCGATTTGCATTGGACTGTTCAGGTTGATTCCTTGACCGATCAGCTACCGATCCGGTCAGCATTTCCATGGGCCCCGCCATCACCACTGCGGCTTGCACACCTGAACTCAAAGCAGAGTTTTCTTCACTACCTAGCAAGAATTCATTTTGACTACCCGATGCCATGAGACCTACGAGGTGGCCGCCGGCCGAACCACCGATTGCACCAATCCTGCTGGGATCAATCTTCAATCGGTCCGCATTAGCTCGAAGGTATCGAACCGCCGCAAAGCAATCGTGAATCGCTGCGGGAAACGCCGCTTCATCAGCCAAACGATACTCGATGGAAGCAACCAAATAACCCTTGGCAGCCAGCTTAATTGAAAGTGCTTGGAATTTTGTTTTATCCCCCGAATGCCATCCGCCGCCGTGCACCACAATTAAAGCAGGACGCAATCCTTGATCAGGTGCTGACGCAGGATAAAAAAGATCCGCCAATAAGCTTCGACTGCCGCGCGTGGAATAAACCACATTCCACTCCGTCTTCATTGAATCCGGCACCTCCGTACTCGCAGCAAATTCAGGAGATGAACGTGATGCGTTCGCCGACGGCTTGAGATTCAAATTCACCGGTCGCGGAGAACAACCACTGATCTTCATGGGTTGACGATAAAGGCCTTCCATACAAGTGATGTACAGTGATCGCATATCGGCGTCACCGAACACACAATTGATCGGCTTGCTTGGACACTGGATCTTGTCAATCAAGTCGCCTTTTGGATTCCATATCCACACAGCATCGGGTCCAGCGCAGTAAACATTTCCGGCGCGGTCAACCGACATTCCATCCGCCCCTCGTTCAGGCCCATCATCCATTTTGGCAAAGAATCGCTCGTTCGTTGCTTGACCTTGGGTCTTGATGTCGTAAGCGAGAATCTTTTTGGGAACAAAGGATGCGACATAAAGAGTTTTTTCGTCGGGTGACAAGATAATTCCATTGGGTGTTTCAATGTGATCTGCCGCGACGGTCACCTCGCCTTGCGCGTTGACGTACAAAACCTCGCCCCGAGCCGTCATCGTGATGTATACACCACCATCGCAATCAACAACCAAATCATTGGGTCGATAGGAATTACCGTTTCCCGATCGAGTTACCGTGCTGGAATCTGAATCTGCTCCAGATTGAAACGACACAATAAGATGCTTCGAAGCACCGTCCGCAAACGCTAAAGATTGCTCGCCGTTGTCGGACAAATAAACACGACCATGATTGAAGTAACTCGCGCTAACGCGTCCACTTCCTTCAATCAGAGTTTTCCACTGGTTGGTTTTTGGTTGGTATCGATAGACACGATCGCCCCTGACATCAGGCACCACCAAACCACTCCCATCCCAGCATGGCCCGTCAGCCAAGCCAAACTCGCTGCGCACTAACTCAAGGGACGCGTCACGTTGAACTGGAGTTTCCGCTGCCAACTTCGAACCTGCAACCAGCAAGCAAACCAAGCTAGCGAGTAATGATCGAGGCGGAATAAAACGCAGAGTGACGTAAAGACCAGAACCCAGTTGATTAATCACGAATCATTGCCTTGGGGACGAAAGGGAAATGCGGTACGAGTGTCAGCAGAGAAGCATTTTGTCGTCTATTGGTTGCCAAAAAAGTCTGCTCGCACCGTGCAAAGCATAACGCTGATGACTGGCAGCGGGTGAATCTCGTAAAAATGAAACAAAAAGACTAATTGACATATCGTGACATCACGATATAAATAGACGTCAAGAGATGACTCAGCCACGAAAGCGGCCCCCAAACGGCCGCTTTTTCCTACACGCAAAAACCTCGTAAACTCACGATATATCGACACACATGCAGTTCGGCGATTCTGCTGAGCACTTCCCACCGCCCATCATACAAAACAGCAATGCCCAGCCTTCTCATCGGCGCCGTCCTGATCGGCTTAACCCTCGGCATGATCGGATCAGGTGGTTCAGCCATCACCGTTCCGATCTTGGTCTACGTCGTCGGTCACGAAGGCAAAGTCTCGATCGCTGAGTCGATGGCGATCGTCGGGATCATTTCAATCTTTGCAGCTATCCCTTACGGTCGCAGTCGGCAGATCGACTGGAGAAGCGTTATCTACTTTGGCATCCCTGGAATGCTAGGCACCTATTTCGGATCATGGCTCGGCGGCCTTGCGAATCAGTTTGTTCAACTCGTCTTCTTCGGATTGATTCTGCTGGTTGCCGCAATCACCATGCTGCGAAAAAGTAATTCATCGCACGAATCCAATCACAACGTGCACACGATCAATCATGGCAAGGACGATCATGACGATACGAGCGACATCGGCAATCCAAATCAAGAATCGGTGCGACCACTGAGAGTCATCAAAAACGCACCATCTAGCAGCATTGAATCCGCGTCCATCACATCGAATACCCCCGCGGTTTTTATTGCAATCGAGGGGATCCTTGTTGGCATCTTAACGGGATTCGTTGGTGTTGGGGGTGGTTTCCTGATCGTGCCCGCGTTAGTGGTTCTAGGCAAGCTTCCCATGAGACTAGCGGTCGGTACAAGCTTGGTAATCATCGCCGCAAAGTCAGCGGTTGGATTTTGGAAATACCAACATGACCTCGGCCAGATGAATTTGTCAGTTGACCCTACAACCATCACGATTTTTGCTGTGATCGGCATTCTCGGCAGCATCGCCGGCAGGGCGATTAATTCCCGATTGAATCAAAGGAGACTGCAAACCGTGTTTGCCATTTTCCTGATTGCAATCGGCGGCTTTGTCATCGCGAAGGAGGGAAACAAATTGGTTCAAAACATTCAAACCGCAGCAACCGAAAATATCCAAAACGCTTCCAATTCAATTAACAAGGAGATCTAGTCATGTTGCTTCAATATTTCTACGACAAATCGCTCGCACATGCTTCCTACCTTGTTGGCTGCCAACGATCCAAAACAGCGATTGTTGTTGACCCGGGTCGTGACATCGAAACCTACTTGAATCGAGCACAACAAGAAGGGCTTCAGATCACGGCAGTTGCTGAAACACATATTCATGCCGATTACGTCTCTGGCGCAAGAGAACTTGCCAACCAGACAGGAGCCAAGCTGTACGTTTCAGACGAAGGACCTGATGCATGGAAGTACAAATTCATCGAGAACTACGAGCATCAGACACTCACCGACGGAGATCAATTCAAAGTTGGCAATCTGCTATTCGAAGTCATGCACACCCCAGGTCACACACCTGAAAGCATCTCATTTTTGCTAACCGACCAAGGCGGAGGTGCAAACGAACCGATGGGCATTTTCACAGGAGACTTTGTTTTTGTTGGTTCAATCGGTCGACCAGATCTTCTCGAAGAAGCAGCCGGATTGGCCGGCACCGCGGACACCGGTGCGAGGGATCTATTTCGATCCGTCAAACGATTCACTGCTTTACCAGATCACCTGCAGGTTTGGCCCGCACATGGAGCGGGAAGCGCTTGCGGCAAAGGACTCGGATCTATTCCATCGTCAACGGTTGGATACGAAAAAAGGTTTAACCCCGCGTTACAGTTCGATGACGAAGAATCATTTGTTCGCTACATCCTTGCAGATCAACCGGAGGCACCTACTTACTTTGCGGTAATGAAGCGAGTGAACAGACTAGGGCCCAAACTCATTTCGCAACTCAATCAACCGCAACAGATCCCTGCGGCAAAAGGCGAGACAATTGCAAAATCAGAAACCGTGATTGATCTTTCTTCCCCTCAATCATTCCAGGCTCAGCATCTTTCAGGATCGTGGAACATTCCTCTCGAGATGCTTGCTTCATGGGCTGGTTGGCTGCTGGACGAAAATACTCCCGTCTATCTTTTCGGAGACACATCACAGTTTGAAGAGGCAACTCGCATCCTTCGCAAGATAGGTATTGATAACATTCGGGGCTATCTCCACAAGCGAGACGTCTCAGAGGTCACCGAGCTAAGACCGGCCTACCATTCCGTCGATGCAAATGAGTTAAAACAAAAAATCATTGCAGGATCCATTCAGCTCATCGATGTTCGATCAGATGTCGAATGGCGAGAAGGAATCATCCCAACGGCTAACCACGAATTCCTTGGAAAACTTCTGAACAATCTAAACAAGTATGATCTCAATCAACCGGTAATTACCCACTGCCTTGGCGGACCACGAGCAGCGATCGCGGCGAGCCTGTTTCATCAAGCGGGTTACGAAACCTACCACCTCACCGGCGGTTATCATGCTTGGAGAGAAGCGGGGATGGAAACGGTTAAACCGGCATCTGCCAATGTCGCACCCTGCACCACTTAATGCGAATCACATTGATGCAAATCACAACCCAAATCCAAAAGCAGGACAGACGATAACCATGAAAGAATTCCTTTTACCAATCGCCATCTTTGCTAGCTGGTATGCACTCAACGCGTGGATCCTTCCAAAATTTGGTTTCTCCACGTGACTGAGCGGACAATGCGCGGTGGATCCGCGTTCCGACTCAGACGATGAACTGAACATCGAATCAACTCATGCTGAACCAACCTCTGAAAAGGATCCCGAAACGAACCACAAATTAGTACGCAAGCAGGGCCCCAGAGAGCAAATCGAGGACAAAAAAAACGACGGGCAAAGCGAATCGAGTTCTCAAAGGAGAGAAGGAGACGAAAAATCGAATCGTTGAATTCACCGCTCGCATCACCATTCATCTACCTGAAGCAGGTAAAATCCGAACCGGAGTCATTCTTATCAATCCCTCCTTCGTTGCGTTTTTAATGCGAAAAGCATCCGTCAGTTCAAACCAATCCACTCGATCGCTTGTGTTTGCCTGCGCCCTAGTGATACTGCTGGGCGTCACACGAGCAGACGAAAAAATCAGCTTCGACACCAAACCTGTGGTACAGTCGACTGCGTCAAATTTACCATCGGATTTCAAGGGGACAAAAGCATCCCAAGTGCACGCAGTGCCACATCCAGAAAACGATGGCAATGACTCAATCGAACCCCCGGTGTTTTCTGCATTACAAAACTTGATTGAAAACCACTGCCTTGCCTGTCACGACAACTCAGATGACAACCACGGGATCAATCTACAATCCGCATCATTACCGCCTAACGATTCATCCTTGACAGTATGGGAACAAGCGGTTCGAAAAATCTCAACGGGTCAGATGCCTCCATCCGATTCCGAACAACCATCTGACTCGCTCCGCACCCGAGCGACCTCCGAACTGACCCAGTCCCTAGACCAACTCGCGCAGCAAAAACTGAATGTGGGTCGAACAGCAACCTTTCGACGATTGACTCGGTTTGAGTATCAGAATGCGATTCGGGATTTATTCCAAATTGACATTGATGCGTCGACCCTTCTTCCTCCGGATGAAATCAGCCATGGATTTGACAATGTAACCGTCGGTGAACTGTCACCCTCGCTACTCAACCGCTATGTCACGGCAGCCCAAAAAATCAGCCGGCTTGTCATGGCAAGTGATGCCGGTGGCATGGACGCTCACACGTTCCGTACTCCACCAGACCGCACGCAAGAAGAACACGTCGAAGGCTTACCCTTGGGCACTCGAGGTGGAATCTTCGCGCGTCATTACTTTTCCCGACCGGGGGAGTACGAATTTACCATTCGCCTAACGCGCGACCGAAATGAGCATGTGGAGGGTCTCAAAGA
>JADHOA010000341.1 GCA_016779185.1 Rubripirellula sp. | reverse complement strand
GATAGCCGAAAGACCAAGCACGACACCGTCTTTCTTTCCCAGCTTTTCGATTGAATCCTTGACGATTTGCCGATAGGTCGCGGATTCAGCGGCGGTGGGAGGGCGAAACGTTACCGCTTCGAAAATAAAATTAACCGCCTCACCGATCGAGGACTCGGACAAAACGGTCTCTTCATTTTCACCTTCTTTACCAAGAAGATCAAACACTGGCGTCAGGGGACGCTTAACCTCCGTGCCGTAGACAATACTGCTCGGCAGACCGCGTAGATCGCCCTGCATTTTATCGGCAATCGAGTTAGGATCGTCGGTGATCTGATAGGCGTTTGCAATGCTTAGCGGTCCATACGCCATGTACTTAATCAAATCAGCAGCTACACCCAGTATCTGTGTCGCCTCTGCACTATTCACGGTGTAAAGCTGCGGATAATTTTCAAAACCGTGGTCACGAGCAGTCGATAGCACAACGGGCACACTCTTGACTGCCGTCGCATACGCTACCGTTCCGCCCTGCCATTTAATAATGCGATCGGTACCAAAGTAAAGCTTGAGTTCACCACCGTGGTTGGTCGGAACAACGTCACCTCGAGTACGTTGCCCAGGACGCTGGGGGTCATAATCGGGTTCTCGATTGATCAATTCATTGAGTCGAGTAATATGCTCCTGCGGCGTCACTCGCCAAAGACGCGTCGGAGATGCGGTGGGCATCAGTTGAATGTCTTCGGGCAGATCACCGAAGAGAAGGTCATGATCAACGAAATTCCCTTTGCTCGGATCAGCAGGCAATGTAAAACCACCCTCCGCAGCAAGCGATACTTGCAACTCCTGCTCAACCCAATCCGAGAATTTTAGCCGCTCCACCGTCTCAGGAGACTCAACCTCTTCGGGCGGCATCTCTTTGAGCTTCACCTGAGCCCAAATATTGATCCAAGTATCCCGATTCACCTCATCGATCGGACCGAGTCCCTCGAACGACGCTCCGCCCTCTGGCGAATCACCGCTGTGGCAATCAATGCAATGATGATCAAGGAACTGCCCGGCGAAGTTGTCGAAGTCTAGACCAACTGGTTTTCCCGGCGTGTAGCGTTCCCCAAAAGCGACTCCTACTACAAGCGTTAAGGCAACGCAAATCAAGGCCCGATCAATCCACTGAATCATACTAAGACTTCTCGTAACACACCCGTATTGGAATCAAATTTCTTGGCAAGCTGTTCGTTCATGTTGAACCGATCACACGGCTTGCCAGCGACATTTAAAAGAGTTGTGTAGAGAGAGTTGATGGGGCGTTTACCATCGAGCTGTGTAAAACATCCCGTCTTGAAGGCACCATCAAGATTTCCGAGCAGCATCACAGGCCAATTCGCACCATTGGTATGTTGCTTGTCCGCATTGTTGCTGGTGTAAACAATCAGAGTGTTGTCCATCATGGATCCATTACCCTCCGGCACACTTTCCAATGCCTGCATCGTGCGTACAAGCATTTCGCAGTTGTACTGTCGAATCTTAATCCAAATTGGATTTCCCGGCTGATCCATGTGACCGAGATTGTGGCCCTGTTGATCGACCCCGATCCCCTTCCATGACCCGAAGATCTCTCCGCGGCCAGAACCGATCGTCAAGGTGTTGGTAATCCCCGCTTTGAGTGCTGAGACCCCCAAATCCAGCAACGCGTCATGCCAGTCGGTTTCAAATTCGGGGCTTGCGTATCGCCGGTCCACATCGGGAGCGAATTTTTGAAGATGATCGGAAACGCTGGCTAACCGTTCACGAAGTCCATTGACGTCGCGGAATCCATCCACATACTGCGAATAACGCTTAGCATCCGCAGCGGGCAATCCGCGACTACTTTCAGCAGCTAATCGCTCAATTTGATTCATCACGCTCGACCGCGCCTCAAACTGCTGTCGAATCTCACCCGTCGAAATGCCACCGTAGAGCATCTGATAAAGGTGATTTGGGTTCGAGTGCATGAAGATTGGCTGCCCCGCCCCACTTGCTGAAAGCGTCGCAATCGTTGGCTTACTCCGCATGTTTTCGAGCGAGTCCATGCCGATGCAAAGGTGCGGCATCAACGTCTCAGGCAAAATGTTACTTAGCTCATAATCGATCGTCGATGCACTCGGCGGCACACCATCGCCACCACGATATCCGCCCAAAGCGCCAAAAAACGCGCTGTGAGACGGACTGGTGTGGGTGCCATGCAGGCCATTGATGATATGAAGTCGCTCTTTGTAGGGCTCGAGTGCTTGGATCGGTTCAGGCAACTTCCATTTCGATAATGAACCGGACTGCTTTGCCCCCTCCGGAACACAGGTCCGAGGGTCGAAACCCTGATTCTGCATAAAGAATATGACTCGCTTCGGAGTCGAATTCGTCGACGTGAGTCTGACGTCACCGTTTTGGCTGAAAGTTGCAGCAGATAGAAATTGATCGGTGGTAAGAGGAGTTCCGATCGCGGCACCAAAGCCACCCGCTATTCCTCTCAGTAGATGTCGACGACTTAACACAGCAACCTCACTCGGCGAAATTCTTGGAACCGCTTCAATCTTTCTTCAGCCGCATCCGGCAAATACTGTTGGGAGCGAACAAGGTCACCCAAAATTCACTTATGCAGCACTGAAACGGACATGGTCTTCTTATTCTACATCGGCAGTATACACCAAAGTTCCCCAACAGACTGACATCAATCGGCCGCCAATCATGACGCTCGCCTGTTCAAAAGTCACTGTGCCCAGTCACAGTGATCACACCGGGTCACTGTAATCACGCCGGGTCACAGTGATCACACCGGCCACACGCTCATAAACAGTCCCACAGAGGGAGAGAGAAGTGTGCGTCAATCCCTGCACCTTGCCTCTCTATCGACTGCAAAACACAGCCTTTCACCCCTTAGACCGACGTGCGATGAATCAATGACCAACCGAATTAGCAAGCACGGGCGAAAATCTCAGCCGGCAGTCTCTTTCTCGCGTCAAATGCCACTAACATGGCAGTGATTAACGCGAGTCGCGACAATCTGTGACCTTGACGACCGGTGAGCAGGACGACCGGTCAGTCCTTTTACAAGGAAACTCGCTGGATCACTCGCCGGCTTTCAAAGCCTTTACCTCGCTCTGCAAAGCATCCAATCGCGAAAGAATCTCATCCATTTTTCGATTCAACGACTCATACTTTGCATCCGAACTCTCCAACTTGGCGGATGGATTCTCGGATTTTGGCGCTGAACTTCCCTCCCCGTTAAGAGCGTCTGTCACGGGAACCATCTTGCCGTCTTCCATGCGGAACACGCGCACCGAAACTTTACCGTTAGGTAAGGAATGAAGGTCGCCTAACGGGTTTGCGGCGTTCAACGCTTCTTTGATTTGCTTTCTCATTTCCTCCGGTAGTTTCTCGATCGCGATGCCAGAGGAAATCGCTTCGACATTCATTCGGGGCAGATTTTTCAACTGCTCCTCAATGCTGTTATAAAAAGCATCACCCTCAGGAAGCTTTCTGATTACCTGATCAATCTGCTGCTTGATTTCGTCGGGCAGTTTCGGTTCGACGTTGATCGCACCCGCAGCATCCTCGACCATTTTTTTAATCTCATCAGCGTTCAACTCAGTTCCGCTGAAGGCACCCGACACAATCGCAATCGACGATTCTCCGTCTTGAATCACCTTTTTGAATGTGTGATTCAAGCGATTCGATGCACCGTCTAGAGAGAACGAGTGTTTCTTACCGTTAATTTCAATCGTCACTTGCCCAGAGAGCGAGTTGTCATCATCTTTGCCCGCCTCGCCATCTTTGCCCGCCTCGCCGGACGATTTGCTTGAATCGTCAACATCGGCAGTGATGGTAATCGTCGCCTGAGCTGAATTTCCAGCAGTTTCCGAGGTGGCTTGTAGACTCTTGCCCTCCGCCGTGTTGCTTTTGGATCCGCTTTGCTGATCTGCGCCCATTGTAATGCCAGAGCAGATCAGCAACAGAAGCAAAGCGACAGACGATGTTTCAAATAAATGATTTTTCATTTCAGCAATTCACATCAAAAAAATTTTTTAAACCCGTGACCGATTCAGCAAAAAAACGCACCGACCGCCATTAACCCGACATCGCGAACATCGCTGGCACAATCACCATCGCTGAACCCAATCAAGTTGCGATCTGAATCATCGACACTCAAACGCCGAGAGAATCCACTTTACTAACGCCCAGCCAAGTCATGCACGGCGATAAACCCAGCCCCTCAGGTCATTTCATCACCCGAAGACAGACGCGGTATCCATGTCTGCAGTGCTGCAATCCTAACGGCTAGGATAACAGAGCCAAGAAAAGCGATTCAACGGCATCTGATAAATCCATCAAGTTGATCCAAAATTCTAGCGACAGTCTTTGGCCATCACGCCGCCTCTGCGTAACGCATCCGCGGCAAATCCCAAGCAAGCGGCATGAAAGCATCCGAATGAGTCCACGAATGACAGTTGTCGCCCAATGCCGCCATCTATAACGAACTCACCTGACCCGAATGCTAAACCCACTTTGAGCAAGCCGACATAAAACTGCCTCAACACCTCTTGGGATATTGATTAAACTACCGGGGCGGCAAACGACATTCGGACGCGATTTTAACGAGCAACGGCATTGAAATTGCCTCGCGAGCAGACGACTTGTCGCAGAAATGCAGCGATTCAGAGCCCAGCGAACGCCCCCAACCACGACAAAATCAATGCTGATGGCACCAACCCTGAACAAATCGAATGAGTCACCATTCCGTAATCAATCGGTGGAAACTCTTGTGCTGGTGCTGTTTCTCGTCTTCGGCTCCTCCGAAGTATCACTTGGAAATCAATCTGGGATCACCACGCCTCTCGAAGTCGTTTCGAGCGAGGTTATTTCACTCCATGCCACCACAATCCAATACCTCGAAACCTACTGCACCGATTGCCATGGAGCCGATCCCGATGATGTGTCCGGCGGTGTCGATCTGGCATCGGTGGTGACGAACCAAGCAAGCGACAGTCTTTCGTTG
>JADHOA010000340.1 GCA_016779185.1 Rubripirellula sp. | reverse complement strand
TGGATATGGTTTGTCTTGGTTTGGTCAAAAGCGTGGGGAGGACGGCCGTCGCCGATTTCTGCGTCACGGCATCCTCGGAAATGCCTCGATCGATAATCCTTTTGGCGTTGTCTTCAGTCAGCTTCATGCGCTCGCCTTAGCGGATATTAATGGTGATGGTTACCAGGATGTCGTAACGGGCAAACGCTGGTGGGCACACGGCGGCAACGATCCCGGCGGCAATCAGGCTCCGGTTCTATATTGGTTCAGTGGTGCCCCTGATGAACAAGGAGAATACTTGTTTCAGCCATCCATGATCGACGACGCTTCGGGAGTCGGGACCGAAGTCGTTGTCACTGATTTAAATGGTGATACTTTTCCAGACGTGGTGAGTTCCAATAAACGCGGGGTTGCCGTTCATCTGCAGCACCGGCATCACGATGCATCCGATGCAAAAGGGCAAGACGCAGCGATTCGACGACCTGAAAATGCATTGATGGCTCGATGGGATCAAGGAGCCGAGAATGATCAGCATTTTGCCACCAGTCGGACACCGGCCGAGGCAGCCAAAGGAATGGAAGTGCCCGAGGGGTTTTCGATTGACCTTGTCACCAGCGAACCTGATTGAGCTCAACCCATTGCAATGTGTTTTGATACAAGGGGGCGTATCTGGGTTGCCGAGGGGCACACCTACCCGGTTCGAGCTGCCGAGGGAGAGGGGAAAGATCGCATTGTTATTTTGGAGGATACCAATGGCGATGGTGAATTTGAAACTCATAAAGTTTTTGCCGATAACCTTAATTTGATTTCCGGTATTCAGGTAGGATTCGACGGCGTTTGGGTGGGGGCCGCGCCGTATCTCATGTTCATTCCTGATGAAGATGGTGATGATCGTCCGGACGCTGAGCCTCAAGTGCTGCTCGATGGTTGGGGTTATCAGGACACGCACGAGACCTTAAACAGCTTCACTTGGGGACCGGACGGTTGGTTGTATGGTTCACATGGTGTCTTCACGCATTCGAAAGTTGGAAAGCCAGGGACCCCAGACGATCAGCGTGCACCACTCAATGCGGCGATCTGGAGATACCATCCAACGCGGCATGAATTCGAAGTGTTTTCGTGGGGTGGTAGTAATTCCTGGGGAATCGATTTCAATGACCAAGGAGACTGGTTCATGGAATGTTGTGTGATTCCCCACCTGTTTCATGTGATTCAGGGTGCCCGTTATCATCGGCAAGCGGGACAGCACTTCAGTCCTTATGTTTACGAGGATCTTCCGACGATTGCTGATCATTTGCATTACGGCGATGGATCGTTTGGCTCAATGAGAGAGGGTGGTCGAGTTGACCGAGATTTGGTGGCCCGTGAACCGGTGTCTACTTCGATGATCGGCGGCGGTCATGCCCACTGTGGGATGTCGATTTATCTCGGTGATACATTTCCCGCTTCTTATTATGGCGATCTGTTTTTTCATAACCTGCACGGCCATCGGTTGGTGCGTGAGGCGGTGGTCAGTGATGGCTCGGGTTACACAGGGCAGCATCGTCCCGATTTGATGCGATCCACCGACCATGCCTTTGTCGGTGTTACCGTGATGCTTGGCGTCGATGGCTCTCTTTACTTTTCGGACTGGCACGATCCTCAGACTTGCCACCATCGCGATCCCAATATTTGGGATCGCACCAACGGCCGGATTTTTCGCATGCGCTATGGCGATGCGGGAAGCACCCATTTGGATTTGGTAGGTCAAGAAGATGCTGCGCTGCTGCAATCTCTCTTGCATGCTAACGGGGCCGTTGCAAGGCACGCCGCATTGGTGCTTCAGGAACGTGCTCACCGCAAAACGCTCGATCGACAGGCAGCTTTGGATTTTTTGGAAGAGCAGTTCGGCAAAGCAACCACGTCGCGTGATCGTCTGCGATTATTCTGGGCCGCACATCGATGCCAGTTGCTGGATTTACAAAGCTATCTACAGAAAATGCAACACGGCGATGAGTACGTTCGGGGGTGGGCCATTCAACTCTTTGCCGAAGAGCATGAGTCGCGAAGTATGTCGGACTGGCAAGCTTTGCTAGATTCTGTCGCGGGTGATTCGTCGTTGGTTGTCGCCCGATACCTTGCTAGTTCTTTGCAACGCATGCCGCTGGGGCTTCGTTCTCGAGCGGCTGCTTTGATCGTTTCTAATCCGCTTTTTGAACGCGATAAGAATTTGTCGCTGTTAGTTTGGTATGGAATCGAACCAGAGGCTGCTGATGCACTGGCTGAACCAGAGCGAGCGTCTGTCGTTTTGCAAACTTTTGCCGGGTCTCAATCCATTCGATCAAAATTGATTAGACGCAGTGCGTCATCCGAAGTCGGTCGTGAAGCACTGCTTGCAGCACTTGCAAAGAATGACCGATACGATCTGATCGTGTCGGATCTCCGGGAGTTGCAACGATGGCTGCCCGAAGCTGGAAAGCTGACGGCGCCAAAGGCATGGTCCAATTTGATGGATCACACTGACGGGATGATGCTTGCTCGTAAGAGCGACGAGCAAAATCTCACTGAACTTGTTCGGCAACTTGGTGTGCGTTTCGGTGATCCGCGTTCGCTGCCTTATTATCGAGATTTGGTCACCAATCAGTCGGCCGCAAAGGAGCTGCGTGCTCGTTCGCTCGAGCTATTGCGTCAGGCGGGTGATCGTGAAGTTGTGTCGCTGGCAGCGGCTTTGCTTGTGGATCCGGATTTGTGCGAAGCTGCGACGAGAGTCATCGTTAACGCGGCGGATCCCGGGGTGGCCGATCAAGTCATTTCTGCTTTGCCGGGACTTTCAATGGAACGACGAGGAGATCTTGTTAACTACCTCGCGGCACGACCTGAGACGGCCTCGAAGCTCGTTAGCGCCGTTCAGCGCGAGTTGATTGAATCATCGGCTGTCTCAACGGTTTTTGTACGACAGATGCACGCTCATCAAGATGAAAAGCTAAAGGCTTCGATCGAGAATATTTGGGGTAAGGTTCGGACCACCCCAGAAGATTACGAGAAACAGAAAGACTATTGGAAGCGAATCATCACCGCGAATCGCCTCGCTAATGCCGACGCAGAACATGGGCGTTTTGTTTTCGAGACCAGTTGTGGAAATTGCCACCAGATGTTTGGTGTTGGTCAGGCAATTGGTCCCGATTTAACCGGATCCAATAGAACTAATCTGGATTATGTGCTCGAGAATGCGCTTGCACCCAACGCTCTGATTGGGAATGCCTATCAAATGCACACGTTCTTGATGTCGGATGGTCGACTCGTTTCAGGCCTGATCCGTGAAGAAGGAGCGGATCTGGTCAAAGTAATCATGACGGGTGGAACAGCGGTTGCACTGCCTGTGGATGAGATTGAGTCAAGGAAGTTGTCCGATCAATCACTGATGCCGATGGGGCTGTTCGAAAAAATGAATGCAGCGGACGTCGTTGACTTAGTGGCTTACCTTTCGAGTCCAAGGCAAGTGCCACTCCGTAAACAACGAGACATTCCTAGCGGCGGCAAGGATCCCAGTAATGTCCTAGAGGCAGAGTGGTTGGTGCATCGCGTTGAGTTGACTGCTGGTCGCGTTCAAGAGCAGGGGATGAGCGGATTTCCTGATCGTTGGTCGGGAGATAGCCAGCTTTGGTGGACGGATGCTAAGAAAGGTGCGCGAATCAAATTGTCATGGCTGCCTCCTCACGAGGGAGTTTGCAATGTCTTTCTCTATCTGACAACTGCGGTGGATTATCCTGTGATACGAGCCAAAGTGAACGATTCTGCGTGGGAAACTGCCGATCTCTACAGCCAGCAGGTCCTTCAACTCAAGACGCCCATTGAGTGGACGGCAGTTTCGCTCGATAAAAAATCTCCACTCGAGGTTGAGATTGAGATGGTCGGCGCGAATCCTGATGCAATTCAGAGTTGGATGCTTGGGATCGACCGGGTGGAGGTGGTTCCGGTTGCGGAAACTCGATAGATTGATGCGTTCTTAACCGTTTGTTCATTGGTTCTTTTTTATTGTGAGGCTTGTGATGAGTGACGCGTCCCCTGCAACTGCTGGAAGCGGCGGCGGTAATCCACGGCAAACAATCTTGCTGTTGGTTCTCGGTTTGTTGGCGGTAGCGTTAGTTTACGACTACAAAGTTGCTCGCCCGAGTGTGGATGCTGCTTACGACAAGATTGCCGAGAAAAGCATGGAGGTGAATAGTAAAAGCACCGAGACGCTGACCAACGTTGGCGTGCGAGAACTCTTGGTCATGGAGCCATCGGACAGCTTTGAAGAAGCGAATGGCGATATGGTTGAAGTATTCAGTTGGCGAAGCGGTTTGCCGATCAGAACGCATAATCTGTACGCCGTTTACAAAAAAAATGGTGACGACTGGTTGTTCCATCGCCATTCAAAATTCCTTCATGAGTCATCAACCGATGTTTCACAGCACGATGTGAAAGGCGGCACCATCATCATGTCTGCTGAAGGCGACGGAGAGGATGAGATGTCTGAGGCCGAGGGCCAAGACGGCGGTTCGTCAGATGGTGGTGATGGTCAAGAAGGTGGTGGAGCACCTGAGGGACGTGGTCCCGGGCCTGCTGCTGGAGGTGGCGGCGACCCGTTTGCCGGTTCTAGTGCGTTTGATCCCGAGGCGCGAGCTCGTTCACAGCCAGAGCAAGTCTTTGCTGAAAACGACGAGGATGGAGACGGTAAACTGACGGAGTTTGAAATACCGCAAATCTCCAATCAAACTCGAGTCAAAATGGACAAGGATTCTGATGGTGTTCTGACCAAAGAAGAGTGGATGGCTGAGTTCGCGCCAGCCGTTGAGCCAGCTTCGAGCGAAGACGCCACCGCCGATGAAAACGAGTCTGAAGATAAAGAGGCTGCCGCCGAAGTTGCAGAGCCTGCCGCCGATGAATCTTCCGATAACTGAATGGGTCACGATTCATTAGCGGTGAACGATACGACAACGAGCAGAGTTTGGTTGAGGAATGTTTGGGTTCAAACTTTCTCACTCTCACTGCTAGTGATTGATATCGATTCAGTGCTGTCTTG
>JADHOA010000339.1 GCA_016779185.1 Rubripirellula sp. | reverse complement strand
GATGTCCGTAATGTGCTCCGTCGTATCGAGAAAGGTTGCTGCTGGCTTCGCTTGGAGCGATCACATAGTACACGGGAACATAATGTTCGCTGTGTGGGAGTTGCACTTCGACGATTTCAGCCCCTGCATCTTTTAAAATCTTAGCGGCGTCGTAAACCGCTTTTTGGATCGCCGAGTCAAGGCCATCACGATTAAGTGCGTCTTCTAAGATGCCAACTTTGATACCGCGAAGATCAGTGGATTGAAGCGTTGAAATGAGATTGGGTAACGGCTGGTCGAGCGAGGTTGAATCCTTGGGCTCAAAACCCGAGATGATTTCAGTCAATAAAGCCACATCTTCGACCGACCAAGCAATCGGGCCGACCTGATCCAAGCTGCTAGCAAATGCGACTAATCCGTATCGACTAACCCGTCCATAGGTCGGCTTCAGCCCAGTTACTCCACAGAAAGCAGAGGGCTGGCGGATCGAGCCTCCGGTATCGCTACCAAGGCTGAGAGGTACAGTTCCCGAAGCCACACACGCCGCTGCCCCTCCACTGCTGCCACCGGGCGTCGCGGATAAGTTCCACGGATTGAGTGTTGCGCCAAAAGCACTGGTTTCAGTGCTTCCACCCATCGCAAACTCATCCATATTCGTTTTGCCAATCAGTATGGCATCTTCCTCACGAAGCTTTTTGATAACCGTGGCATCATAAGGTGCGATGTAATTCTGAAGCATTTTTGAAGAGCATGTCGTTGGCATATCCGTTGTGCAGAGGATATCCTTGACAGCAACTGGCACACCCGCGAGTCGACCAAGCGGTTGGCCCGTTTTACGTTTGTTGTCAACGATTTTGGCAGCTTGAATGGCTCCCTCTTCATTGACATAGGTGTAAGCGTTAATGCTCTTTTGAGATGCAATGATGCGGTCGAGTGACTGTTGGGTAATTTCAACAGCACTTGCCTCCCCGGTCGCTTGTAGTCGAAGAATTTCCGTTGCGGAATCGAGCATTCTTGGTATTTCCTACGGTTCTAGAGACGTTTCCCCGCGGAATTATCAACCATCTTTACTCATACCACCAGCCCGTCAAGGAAGCGGTTCTAAGCAATTTGTGAGAGGTGAACGACGAGGTAAGGTGATTCTTGCGATGCATCCGGCAATGCTACCGGATATTTCGGCGGTGCCGCCATGTAACTCAGCAATTCTCGCGACTCGACAGAGTCCAAGGCCTAAGCCTCGACCCGCCTCTCGACCGCAAAAGTATGGGTCGAATGCGTTCCGCCTCGCTTCGGCGCTTAGGCCAGGCCCGCTGTCGGCAACTTCGATGATAGTGGCTTCCGCGCACTTGGTGACTGATACTTCTACCCTGCCCTGCTCTGAAATAGCCTCGATTGAATTGCGCAAAAGCGATCCGATCGCTTCGCCGATCATTCCCTTGTCTACATAGTCGAGTTGGGGGACAGTAGCGGAGATAAAGGGTAGGTCTGCGCTCGGTAGATGAGATGATGTTTTGTCTCTGAGTTTCTCAGTAGGCTCGAGTGACGTTCGTCTGAATTCGAGTTGAATGCCTTTGTTTATAGCTTTGCGTTGATATCGAGCGATCACCTCCTCCGCAACCAGTTCGACGTCAACTTGCTCTCCTGCCATTGTCGGAGGATTAGCGTAAAACATGAGGTCTGCAATCATTTCATGCGCCCGGTACACTTGCTCCGAGATGCGTCTTAGGCTTTCGTTCCTTTGCGGGTTCGACTCGTTTCTTGCTAGCTGCTGCGCTCGGGCGGAGATGTTGGCAAGAGGGTTATTGATCTCGTGGCTCAGTCCATATGCTAGCTGCTTGATTGCTTCGGTTTTTTGAATTCGGACCTGCTTATCAAAATCTGCGGCGATGCGATCTAGCTGTCTGATTCTCCTGGTTAGCGACTCAAGTAAATGGTTGGGAGATTGTTTGTTTACATTCGTTTCCGCCAATCGTGTTTGAGTGTCTTCCGATTCGCTAACCACGCTTGACCAATGCTGTCGCAATTTTTTTGGAATCGTTGGGCCAGTGGTTTCCAACCAAAGGTGTCCGTTACTTGGCCACTTTGCGAAGGGGAGCGTTCGGAAAAAAGCGTAGAGCCGAGACCATTGTCGCTCAAGTTCTTTGGTGATGAGCGGCATTCCTAGAAACGCCTCACCCTCCAAGGTTGTTTGGTGGAAATGATTTTCTAGCCAATCCGCTAGATTCTCGATGCAGACGTAGGTCTGCTCGTCGAACGGCCTGCCGCAGGTGAAGTTGAAAAGACAGAAGACATAAAGAGGCGGACTATTTCTGAGAACTTCGACTACTCGCTTATGGAAGTCTGCTGAAAGTTCATCATTCCGATGCGTCAGTAGTTCCGCTAGCAGCAGCATCGTGGCTGGTTTGCATGGCAACCACCAGCGATCCTCTCCATGCCTTACGCAGGGAAGCAAGCTGAATTCCTGAATGTGACGTTCAGGTTCTTGCGAATCCGTCGAGGAAACGGTGGTGATGCTTTCTTTGAAAGCATCACCATTTTTCTTTTTCTTGCCCCTGCGTTTGGGCTTGTGATGTGAATTCACTGAACCCACGCTATCCCATCACGCCCCGTTCGATGTCAAGAAGATCACATGCACGGCTAACTAAGTCGTCGATAGCAAATGGTTTTTGCATAAAGTCGTTTGCCCCTGCTGCTTTGAGGCCATCGACCTTGCTGTGCTCAACCATTCCCGAGATGCAGAGAATTTTAACGGTGTCCATCGAAGGGTCGTTACGAACTCGTTGACAGACTTCTTTGCCGTTGATGTCTGGAAGCATTACGTCCAAGACGACAAGGTCAGGACGAAATTCCTTCACACCCATTCCAGCGTCAAACCCATTATTGGCAGTTCGAATATCGAACCGTCCGTCACGCTCGAAACCATCCTGCATCAGATCGACGAGATCCTGATCATCATCCACGATAAGCAGCTTTTTCTTGCCACTCTCGAGGGCATCGGTGGGGATGCCGTTGTCTTTCATGAAAAGGAATAGTTGATCGCGTGGAATGCGTCGAAATTTACTGCCAGGTACTCGAAATCCCTTGAGAGATCCATTGTCAAAACAACGGATAATCGTTTGCTGGCTAACTTTGCATATTTTGGCTGCTTCGCCCGTCGTAAAGACCGTTTTTGTGGTCATCTCAGAAACCATCCTCCCTGCATGACGGTGCAAACTAAAACGAGTGAAATTGTTGAATAGGAACGTCACTCATGGTTTCAAGCATTAACCAGCCTAAAGCCGCTAACCTCCGTGTGACTAGCTGCTTGGTTTGATTCTGCGATCGCAAATTACTTAATTCGCAGAAATTGGACCCGGCCGAATTCGTCGGTTGCTTGAAAGGCTTTATGATTGGCAAAGCTTCCTGTTCTACCAACGCGGGTCGCGGTGACCCATGTTGCGTGGAAGACGCAGGCGGCAAGAAGCTCCAAGCCTCTCTGGTTTGCCAAAACTGCCTTGTGTGCGAATTCTATCGATTCCCCCGTGTGGGTCAAGGTTGATCGAAAGCACGCAGTTTATCAGGGCTCCGCGTTTAATGTCGTATTTTCCAAGTTTTGCGTCGTTTGCTAGCTATGGCCAATCAACGACTTTTGGAGAAATAAATACCAAACCATCGTCTATGAATCACTTATACGCCTTGGTTTTCAATTTTTGTTTTGGATTCGAGATGGGCGAGCAAGAGCGCGATATCAGCAGGCGTGATTCCGCTGATGCGTTTTGCTTGGTCGAGGTTTTGCGGGCGAACGCGACTTAACTTTTCCTTTGCTTCGGATCGCAGTGAGCCGATTCGATGAAAGTCAAATTGAGCAGGGATTTTTTTCGTGGAGAGTCTTTGCTGTTTTTCCACTTCTAGCTTTTGGCGACTAACATAACCTTCATACTTGATGTCGTAGACGCATTGCTGGGCGGCTTCGTGATCGATTCCGCGTAATGCCTCGATCTTCCCGCACATGTGATCCCAATCCACTTCTGGCCGTCTGAGATAGGTATCTCCAGGCGTTTTATTGATACGAGCTTTCTGCAAGATCTGCATCGCCAAATTCATTTGACTGATTTTCTCTTCAAACCTGACGATCCGATCGCAAGATGCAAGGCCCAGTTGTTGTGCAATCGGAGTTAGTCGGCGGTCCGCATTATCTTGTCTTAGCAGCAAACGATATTCTGCGCGGCTGGTGAACATCCGATACGGTTCGTCCGTTCCCGCGGTAACTAGATCATCGAGAAGAACGCCAATATAAGCTTGATCACGAGTCGGAACCCAAGGTTCGAGCTTATTCATTTTCCTCGCTGCGTTTAAGCCCGCAATCAATCCTTGCCCCGCAGCTTCTTCATAACCGGTGGTGCCGTTGATTTGACCCGCAAAAAAAAGTCCTTCAATGGTCTTCGATTCTAAGTGGGACCACAGTTGCGTTGGGGGGCAATAATCGTACTCAACGGCGTAACCATAACGCATAATTGAAGCGTTCTCTAAACCGGGGATCAAGCGAAACATTTGATCCTGAACATCTCGAGGTAGGCTTGTCGAAATACCGTTCACGTAAACTTCTTGTGTCTGGTGACCTTCAGGTTCCAAGAATAGTTGGTGTCCATCTTTTTCGGCAAACCGCACGACCTTATCTTCGATGCTTGGGCAGTATCTCGGTCCACGAGAATTAATTTGCCCGCTGTACATTGGGGCGCGTTCTAGATTGGCGCGAATCAGATCATGCACTTGAGAGTTCGTGTAGGTGATGTGGCAAGGTAGTTGAGTAAGCGAGAGATGTTGAGTCAGGTAGGAGAATGGCTGCGGTTGTTCGTCTCCGGGTTGCTCTTCGACAGACTGATAATCAATGGTTCTTGCGTTCAAGCGTGGTGGAGTACCCGTTTTAAATCGATCGATTTCGATGCCTAGTCGTTGCAGCGCTCCACTGATTCCTGCTGAAGTGCCCTCCCCTGCTCGACCGCCTGCAGTTTTGGCTTCACCGGTGTGCATGAGTGCCTGCAGAAAGGTGCCGGTCGTCAGTACAACGGATCCCGCCCGAT
>JADHOA010000338.1 GCA_016779185.1 Rubripirellula sp. | reverse complement strand
TTCACACTTCCAAAAAACAAGAATCCGTCGTTCCTTTGCTGACGCTGCCGAAGCTTTTGAGGGAACTGCTTCACTGATTGCTGCTTGGATGTCGTCGGGAATCGGTTGGAAGTTTTGCGCATGGAGCGATGTCGATAGCAGAGTAAGCGTCCATACAGCGAAAAGAGTTTTAAGTTTCATTGGTGGTAAGATTCCGTTGCGGTGGGAAGTGTTAGTGCACTGCTCGGTCGAGCGGTGGGGTGGTTGCGGAAGCAAAAGGTTTAAGATTCGCTCGATGATGGGTAAGCCAATTTTTTTTTCATGATTCTCATTTTGCCGAGGACATATGATAGCGACAAAATGATTGAGTCGCTCGATACTTTTCGGTTGGTTTGCACTCGGTATTTGAAAAAGAGTTTTCCATCGCTCAGGCGGTTATTACTGGGAATTGACGAAAAAAGCGACCACATTTCTCGTCTGTGATCGCTTGTTCGTGGGTGTCAACTTCATGGTTGATTGCATGATCGCCGCGTGTGGGTAACTAGACGCGTGCAGCGGGGTGTTTGAGTGGTAACCATGCGGCGCCTTGTTGGCTGCTGCTCACGCACTGCTGAATAAAGAACATCCCCTCAATCCCATCGTAAATATTTGGATAGACGGTGTCTCGCCGTTCAGTTTTGTCGCCAGAAGCTCGCTTGGCCATGTCGTCAAAGGCAGAGGAGTAGACGTTGGCAAACGCTTCGAAGAAAGCCTCTGGGTGGCCTGATGGAAGGCGACACGCACCGGCTCCAAGTCCATTCATAAATGGTGCGTTTGGATCGCGAGTGTAGATCTGATGTGCCTTTCCGTTTTGGCGATAGATCAACTCGTTCGGGTTTTCTTGACGCCAGCGAAGTGATCCCTTGGTGCCATCGATTTCAATTTCCAAATCGTTTTCACGGCCGTGGCTAATCTGCGATGCGGTGACGGTTCCCAATGCTCCGTTCTCATATCGAATGACCGCAGTTCCATAATCATCAAGTCGACGTCCATCGACGAATGTTTTCAAGCTGCAGCTCACTTCACCCGGAAGCACACCGGTCATGTATCGTCCAAGGTTGTAGGCATGGGTCGCGATATCTCCGAACGCACCCGCTGCTCCGCTTTTTGAAGGATCGGTTCGCCAAGAAGCCTGCTTTTGTTCGTCGTTTTCCAAAGCGGTTCTTAGCCATCCCTGGATGTACTGGGAGCGAATGGCGTTGATTTCACCCAGTTCACCACTGAGGATCATTTCCCTTGCTTGCCGAACAAGTGGATAGCCGGAATAGTTGTGGGTGACGGCGAACACAACATCGCTTCCCTCGACTGCTTCAAGCAGGGATTCCGCTTGTGCTAGATCGAATGTCATCGGCTTGTCGCAGACAACATTAAACCCTGCTTCGACCGCTGCCTTGGCAACGTCGTAATGCATGTGGTTGGGCGTTGCAACACTCACAAAGTCAATGCGTTGGTCAGCTGGAAGATTCGTCTCGCTTTCGATCATCTCCTGATAGCTACCGTAGGCACGGGATTCATGAATGTCATAGTCAGGAGCCGACGCTTTGGCTCGCTCGGGGTTACTGGAAAGCGCACCCGCTGTCAGAACCGCGCGATTGTCCAAGCAGGCTGCAATCGAGTGAACGCGTCCAATGAAGGAACCCGCGCCCCCACCGACGAGAGCCATTCGGAGTTTTCTATCCAGAGGTGCGTTGATACCCATAATGTTCGCTCTACCTGAAACGTGAATAAGATGAAGAAGTAATCAGATCAAGTCATTGAAAGACCGCCAAAATCCTAAGGCCGAATCACGGGCGTTACAATATTCCCTCTCGGTGATTTATCGGGTTGACGGATGAAATCGTCCGACAATCGAATTTTTTTACCTCAGTAAAACACGTTGCCAACGGAGTTTGACACTATTTTGTGTCCACTCTGAGCCAAGCAAGGAAGTCGCATCGCTTTTATTGGACTAAAAACGCTAGAATGCTTACCGGATTCAAAAATAAAAAGCATTCTTATTCACCATTTGTCGCCCCTGCGAGGAGTCGTTGAGTGATGTCCAACTCATCTGAATTGCCAACTGTCGAGATGAACCAAGAACGAGTTGCCTGTTGCGGTCTGTCTCGAATCGGTAGTCCTTCACGCCCGACACTTTTTGGGGCCGCGATCGTTCTAGTGACGGTTGCCACTGCGAGTTACTGGGCTGGGACGAAGTCGGGCATGTCTCCCAACATGATGAATGCCGAGCAAGCAGAGCAATGGGCGGGCAGCCTACCATTGATCAATGCGACTGGATCTGTGACTAGCGAAAAATTCTCGATGGCAACCGGAAGCGTGAGCGATGAAGCCGAAGGGCTATTCGTTCTTGATCACAATTCAGGACTGCTGCAATGCACCTGTATTTATCCCCGAAGTGGCCAGTTCATGGCACGGTTTTCCACCAATGTTGCAGAGACGCTCGGGACGGGAGCAAAGGGTGGGAAATACCTCATGGTGACTGGGCAAGCTAATTTTCCACGCGCCAGCAACCGACCGGCTGCTGCGACCGTGGTTTATGTGATGGATTCCGCCACCGGCAACTATGCTTGCTATGGGATTCCCTTTGATCAAACCGCCGTTCCTCGCAATCAACCGCAGCAAGGCCTGATGGTGCTTATCGGTGCCGGGTCAGCGAATCCGCTTGTCGATCGCGATGATCTTCGCTAGTTAAAAAGTACCGAGTCTCTTCGGGCGAGAGGGGGGCGAATGATTTTGGTCGCCGCTCGCATTCTTTTTTGTACGCAACGGTCGGGTAGTCGCTGCGAGTTCCAAGACTCGAGCGAAGGACAGGGCGTTGAGGTCTGGTAAGGTTTTGTGCGACTGCTAGGATGACGTCTTTCAGTGCCGCTTTAGCAGAGACAAACGGATTTGAATGCGACGCATGGACTTAACGGGCCGCAAGCCGAGGCGGTTGCGACGCTGCGCGGGCCTCTTTTGGTTTTGGCGGGGGCAGGAACCGGTAAAACACGAGTCGTAACGTTCCGCATTGCCAACCTCATCCGCAACGGTATTGCCCCCGACCGAATTCTTGCAGTGACTTTTACCAATAAAGCTGCTGGTGAAATGCAGGAGCGGGTTGGCGAGTTAATACAGTCGCGACGTTCCGGACCAAAAGGCAGGGTGCTTAAGAGATCACGACGCGGTGACGATTCTCCTAAGCCAACGATCAGTACGTTTCACTCTCAGTGTGTCAGGATTTTGCGAGAGCACGCACGTGCCTTGGGGTATCCTAAAAAGTTTTCGATCTACGATCGGAGTGATCAGGAATCTTTAGCTAGAACCGTTCTTCGCGAACTCAAGCTGCCCGGCACGGCGCTCAAGCCAAGTGACATGCTGGCGATTATCAGTAGCTGGAAAAATGAATCCATTTTGCCGGATCGTGCGGTTTACTTAGCAGGAACCGATCGAGAGCATTTTGCAGCAGCGGCTTATCGTCGTTATCAAAATGCTTTGAAGTTGCAGGGTGCAATGGATTTCGATGACTTACTGCTTCAGACCGAACAATTATTTGAGGAGCATTCAGAGATTCGCGATCAAGAGGCTGCAAAGTACGACCACGTATTGGTGGATGAGTATCAAGACACTAACGGAAGTCAGTACCGGATCACTCGGCATCTAACTGAGAAGCATCGCAATTTTTGTGTGGTGGGTGATGATGATCAGTCCATTTACGCGTGGCGTGGCGCGGATGTTACCCACATTCTTAATTTCAAAAATGACTGGCCTGATGCAAAGGTCGTCTACCTGCAGGATAATTATCGAAGTACCGCTGCCATACTAGAGATGGCCAATCGGTTGATTGCGTACAACACGATTCGACACGATAAGCGATTGATCGCAAGTCGTCCGCCGGGAAAGCGACCAAGGATTGAGCAGTACAAGGACGAAATCACTGAATCAAAAAGTGTTGTTGCGCAAATCACCCAGTTGATCGACAACGAGCACGTTCAGCCGCGCGACATTGCAATTTTATTTAGAACCAACGAACAGCCTCGCCTTTTCGAAACTGAGTTGCGTAAAGCCAAGGTGCCTTACGTGATGCTAGGCAGTCAGTCCTTTTTTGATCGTAAAGAAATCAGAGACCTTATCTCGTATCTGAAATGGATCGAGCAACCTTCGGACGAGGTTTCGCTCCTTCGTGTGATCAATACGCCCCCTCGGGGACTGGGTAGTAAGACCGTCAAAACCTTGATCGGCCGGGCTGTCGAGCGAGGCGTGCCAGTTTGGGAGGTGATGCAGGATCCATCAGCGTTGACCGACCTGCCAGTTGCCGCACGAAAAGGTATTTCGCAGCTTGCCGAAGTGGCAAGCAACGTGAGGCAGCGGGCGGAAAATGAGTCGTTAACCGATGCGATGAGAACGCTATTGGATCAGACTGCTTACGCGGACGAGATTTCGCGGAACTACGAAAAAACAGAAGAGCGTGAAGCGAGGATGAGCTCGATTGAGGAGATGATCAACGCGATTGGCGCCTACCAAGATGGTGCCACTAAGCCCGACATCACAGGCTTTCTGTCCGAGATCGCGTTGGCTGGTCGTGAGATGGGTAACGAGAAAGATAAACTGGCCCAGCAGAATGCGGTCTGGTTGCTAACGATGCACGCTGCGAAGGGATTGGAGTTTCCGTATGTGTTTATGGTCGGTCTGGAAGATGGGATTCTGCCGCATAGTCGAAGTGTGAAAAGCGGTGAAGAGAACGACATCGCGGAGGAGCGACGGTTGTGCTACGTCGGTATCACTAGAGCTCAAGAAATTTTAACACTGTCGTTGGCTTTGACTCGCCGAAAATGGGGTAAGCCTCGTCCAACGACCCCAAGTCGTTTTTTGTATGAGATCACAGGCAAGGCCGATAATCCGAATCAGTATCGGAAAAAAGGCGGTAATCGCTAACGCTAAATAGTTAACTTGGGATTCGCCGGGTCTCAATTTTACTGGTTGAGGCAGTGCTTTTCTTTGGTAGCGGTCGGTTGCTTGTCGTTGGTGTTCGCTCGGTAGTGATACGTTTTTGGGTCGAGTG
>JADHOA010000337.1 GCA_016779185.1 Rubripirellula sp. | reverse complement strand
ACTCAAGCCAGAGATCATGATGTCTGCCCGCTGAGAGCGACGAGTCATCTTATCGCGTCGGTACAAAAAGCAATCGATCACCCACAAGTCCTTCTCGTGGATGTGCCAAAAGAATTTGATCGTCAAAACTCCCAAGGCCTTAATGAGCCCGATGGCGTCCCCGACCCCCAATGGTTTGTGGACCACGTCCATCCATCGATAAAAGGTCATCAAGTGATCGCCAATCGGTGTTACGAGGCGATAAGATCGCTCCCTTGGGCAAACGGCTTGAGCGAACCGGGTGTGTACGAATCCAAAATCACCGAACACCTATCCGAACTTGACGAGAGTTATTTTGCGAGAGGAAAACAACGACTACAGGGACTTCGCCGATGGACGCAAGGCCGCGCTACTACCCCAATCCCGTTGACAAGTCCGCAGTAATAGAAGCGTTAAGATCTTTCACCTATCTCTTTGAACGAATCACGCCGGTGTCACGACAAAACCTAATCGCTCCGATCCTATGGCTGGTCGGTTTGCAAACTCCCATACTCGCTGCTGAATATGATCCACAGTGGCGAGTCGCCATTGACAAAAAGATCATCACACCAAGCGAACCAATGTGGATGTCTGGCTATGGCTCGCGCAATCAGCCCGCTGAGGGCAAGCTTTCAGATCTCTGGGCCAAGGTAATGACCATCGAAGATTCCGTTGGTTCCCGCGTCGTTTTGGTGACGCTGGATTTGATCGGGATCGACGCCGAGACGACCGCCGAAATTCGCCACAGCGTTACCGAGCAGACCGGCATTCCTGCCAGCCACATTGCGATCTCGACCACCCACACTCACAGCGGACCCATTGTCGGCCACAACCTGAAAGCGATGTATCAAATCGACTATGCCGCATGGCGTCAGGTTAACCGATACACAAAATTCTTATCGCAGACAATTATTGCACTAATCCACAACACCTCACAAAACTTAACTCCCGCTGAACTTCACTGGACCGTTGGAAGAAGTACTTTTGCGGTCAATCGAAGGAACAACTCCGAATCAAACGTTCCTCAACTTGCAAGTGATCTTCGTTTAAAGGGGCCGGTAGATCACGATGTCCCAATCTTGGTGATCGCCGACCCTGAACCTCAATCAAACGACAGCACCAAAAGCGATGCAAAGAATCGTTCTACGTGGCCAGTAAAAGATCGGATCCGGGCGATCATTTGCGGCTACGCTTGCCACGCTACCGTCCTTTCTGGTTACCAATGGTGCGCCGACTGGCCAGGCTACGCCCAATCCGCTATTGAATCGCGATTCCCTGAAGCAACCGCAATGGTCTGGATTGGCTGCGGTGCCGACCAAAATCCGATACCACGCAGGACAGTTGAACTCGCTCAGCAATACGGTGACCAACTGGATCAAGCAGTGGCGAATGCGATTGAAAAACCTCTCATTCAAATCCGAGGTAAACTACAAGCGGAACTGCAAACGGTATCGCTAGATTTTGCAGCGATGCCCACGCGACAAGATCTTAAACAAAACTTGCACTCCAGCAACCGTTTTGAAGCATCACGAGCAAGCCACCTGCTCGAACGATGGGATACCAACGGCTCGCTTGAATCGAATTATTCATATCCAATCCAGAGTTGGAAACTTGGCGACGGTCCGCTTTGGTTCTTCCTTGGCGGAGAAGTCGTGATTGACTATGCACTGCGTCTCAAGCAAGAACTTGGTGCCGGCGCAACATGGATCACCGCCTATGCGAATGACGTCATGGCTTACATCCCATCGGAAAGAGTGCTTGCCGAAGGAGGCTACGAAGGAGGAGCGTCGATGGTTTACTACGGCCTCCCTTCGCCCTGGAAATCTGGCATTGAATCGACCATTGTGAACGAAGTGAGGTCGCAGGCAAAAAAACTGATCGGGATTGAAACGCTCGAAGAAAGATCCCTGAGTGCTCCCACTTACCCAGACCACGGTGATCTGAGTGTTTTTCGAGACGAAACCGGTGCGCTCAAGCCAATCAAAAACACCAACGACTGGAACAGACGCAAACAACATATTTTGGAATCGATGCAAATGGTGATGGGTCGTCTTCCAAACGATCAAGAACTAAAGCCACTTGCCTACCAAGTCTTAGCGACTCAATCATTTGACCAGTTCACGCGGCAAACCATTTCTTACACCGTTGACTCCTTTGCCGATGCCACTGCGCATCTCTATCTTCCCTCGAGCAAAGACAATACATCCGCAAGCAAACGACCAGCGGTCCTTGCATTGCATCCAACTTCACCTCTAGGCAAGAGAATCGTGGCAGGTGAAGGCCCGCGCCCGAACCGCAACTATGGCGAAGAACTTGCTAATCGTGGCTACATCGTTCTCGCTCCCGACTACCCTTCATTTGGTGATCAAAGCGATTATGATTTCCATACCGATGACTACCTTTCCGGTACCATGAAAGCCATTGTCAATCATCGACGAGGTGTTGATGTACTATGCTCACTGACAGAAGTTGACCCTCAACGAATTGGAGTGATCGGGCATTCACTTGGAGGACACAATGCAATTTTCCTTGGTGCATTCGATCAGCGCATTCAATGTGTTGTTTCAAGTTGTGGCTGGGATCCATTTCCCTATTACTACGGAGGTCGCCTCGCTGGTTGGGCAAGCGATCGGTACATGCCCAGAATTCGCGAACTTTACGGCCTCGATCCCAAACAGGTACCGTTTGATCTCCCCGAAGCAATAGCGGCGATCACGCCTCGGGCTTTTTTCTCGTGCAGTCCCCTAAAAGATTCGAACTTCGATGCAAACGGCGTCAGACATGCCGAGCCCAGAATCGCGTCCGTTTATGATCTACATCAAGTAGAGAATCGCTTCGTCATCCGATATCCGAACGCGGAGCATGACTTTCCAACCGAGACTCGTAACGAAGCGTATGAGTTTTTAGATCATCACCTCGGTGTAAAACAGCCACCGTCTCAAAACGAGTAGTGACGTGACTTATGGAGCACCAGGTAATCGAGGATCGTCCATTCGTTTTCACACCGCGAATCGACCCTTTTGCATGCCGCAGACCTCGCATTAACAACCGCAGGCAAATGATGCGGCCCGCGGAAACAGTGAATCGCGTTCACTCCAACGCATTTGATAGACGCTCTCTGAGGCGAGTTAGCCACATTGGCAGGTGGGGCACCAGTAAAGTTTGCGTGATGCAATCTCGATCGTATCAATCGAATCGCCACAACTTGGACACACGGTGCCACCGTAAATTCGGAAACGATCATCTCCCTCGAGATCCTTCAGTCTCACCTTGGTCTCGCCCGAACGCACCGTAATAATCTTGCCATACTTGAGGCCGACTTTCATCATTCGCGTCAGTGACTTCCACAACTGATCAAACTGCTGACGAGACATCGATTGACCGGTCAACTCCGGATTCATTCCGATCTCAAATAACAGCTCGGCCCTAAAGATATTCCCGACTCCAGCGAGAACCTTTTGATCCAGCAGCAAAGCACCGATCGGCTTTGAACTCTTGGTTAGATTTTCCCAGACCTTAAACTTTGAACCGCCCGCCAAGGGGTCTGGCCCTAACTGCGAAATCACTTCGTTTTGCATAGCCTGATCAATCACGCGACAAGTCGTTGGACCGGTTAGATCGATCGTTTGGCGATCGCTAACCAACCGCATCCTTACCGCGCCAACAGGCTTGGGTGGTGGAGAATCTAAAACACGATACTTACCGTAACGCCCAAGATGGACGTGGATGCGCCGACCGCTCTCGAATTCATAAAACAGGTGCTTGCCGAAAGCTCGACAAGACTCAAGAACCTGTCCGCTGACTTTTCGGGCATCGTTACGAAAACGCCCTTGAGGACTTGTCACCTGCAAGGCCCGTCCAGCAAGCCAATCGGAATGCTGCCGAGCAATGTAGTGGGTTTTGTGACCTTCGGGCATCTTGAATCCAGCCTGCGAAAAGTTTTCCCAGAAGTGAACGAACGTTTGATCCACTATGCCAGGCTGTCTAGTCTCATAGATTCCAAACCCAGCGTCACACTACTTAGCTTTGAACCGCTCAATGGGCACCAGTCGTTTTAAAATCCTACGAAGAGTTTGTGGTGAATCGTAATGGGTCATCTCCAGAAAAGCCTCGGCGTATCGCCTGCCTAGTTCACGGTAGGCTGCGGAGTCAAAATGAACTTGATCTCCCCGATGCCCAAGTCCATCAGAACTGACAAAAGCGACGCGAGGAATTTGCGTCTTCAAAGACCGATGAACGTCATCCACTTGTTTCCGGTATTCATCCCAAGGTCGTTCTTCGAACTGACCCATTTGACCGACAAGAAAAGGCACTTCCGGCGAGTTAAATTCATGGCGAAATCTTTCAACCAACTCGCGGAGCTCTTTTCGATAAAGTGGCGCTTTTTCAGAGTTCGAATCCGACTCGCCCTGATGCCACAAGATGCCCTTGAGCGTTCCATCCTTTAGCGCAAGTGAAACGCGTTTGTAGCAGTCATCGTAAGGATGTGTTTTGGTTTGAGAGTGATAACCACCTGGCTTCCATGATTCGATCGCTGACCCTCCCACTGCACATGGAATCAAACCAATGGTCACACCGGGATTCGCCTCGGCGATGATGGCACCGAATGTTTTCCCCAGACCGACGCCGGCAACGGACTTATCAAAATGCATCGGATCAACAGCGGGTTGCCACTCATTATTTTTAGTAAGCATCAGAACTCGAGGATGCGGTTCTCGATCCTGCTCCTCGACGGATCCTCTGCCGGCCATATTGGACTGACCGGCCAAAAGATAGAGATGAAATTTTTCAGGTTTCGGTGTTAGGGTGTTGCCCTGCCCCAGAGCGGGTATCGCGCTGAACCAAAGAAGAACCATTGCTTGTGCAAAAACTTTAAACATAAACCAGCATCTCTCTTTTTGGCATGAATGATCGGCCCTAAGGCGATACGGCAGATAACCCGCAACCCAATCGCCTGGATCATTCCAAGATAACTTATCTGACTCGCAACTTGTTAGGCCTCAGGCACTAACCACCCTTTTTGGTGCTGGCGTAAAAACG
>JADHOA010000336.1 GCA_016779185.1 Rubripirellula sp. | reverse complement strand
CCGCGTTTCGATCTCCGAGGACCAACTTGCGTTTTCCTCGCTGGACTTGCTGATTCAGCTCGAGCCTCTGGATTCTCGACCTGCAATTTCGCCCCGAGCAGCCGCTCTATGTCGTGCAGTTCATCGATCTCGTCCGCCGTGCAGAAAGAGATCGCTATGCCTTTGGCTCCAGCCCTCGCTGTTCTCCCAATTCGATGAACATAACTCTCGGGATCGACTGGCATGTCGTAGTTGATCACGTGGGTAACTCCGTCGATATCAATACCACGAGCGGCAACATCCGTAGCAACAAGCACAGTGACGTCCTTTTTGCGAAATGCGTCTAAAGCTCTTTGGCGAGCGTTTTGCGACTTGTTTCCATGAATGGCAGTGGCGTGAATTCCAGCCCGATCCAGTTTTTTGGCCAAAGCGTTGGCACCGTGTTTGGTGCGAGTGAACACGATCGCCCGATCGACGCCGTCGCCGGAAAGCAGACCGCATAGCGAAGTCAGTTTATTTTCGCGTTGGACAAATCGAATTGATTGCTCGATCCGTTCAACCGTCTTCGAACTGCCGGTCACCGTCACCGAGACTGGATTGAACAGCAGTGTTGCAGCGAGTTGGCGAATATTTGGTGACAACGTTGCCGAGAAAAACAGCGATTGTCGCTGCCGCGGAAGTGCGGCAAGGATGCGTTTCAGCACCGGCATGAACCCCATGTCGAGCATCCGGTCGGCCTCGTCGAGCACGAAGATTTGAATATTGCTGAGGTCCACGTGTCCTTGATCCATCAGATCAAGCAATCGACCTGGGGTCGCAATCAGAATATCAGCACCTTGCCGAAGTGCCCCGATCTGCTGACCCTGTCCGACGCCACCATAGACAAGTACCTGGCGAAATTGCATGTGTTTGCCGTAGGCGCGAAAGCTGTCGGCAATCTGAATCGCCAGCTCGCGTGTCGGTGCCAGCACAAGTGCTGTCGGCCTGTTCGGTTTTGCCGGTGGCCGCTCATGACCAAGGTAATCAAGGATGGGGAGTGCGAATGCCGCCGTTTTACCTGTTCCCGTTTGTGCGCATCCCAAAATATCGAGGCCTTTGATCGCCGGCGGAATGGTTTTGAATTGGATGGGTGTGGGTTGTTGGTAGTTCTGTTCAGCCAAGGCCCGCTCGAGCGGAGCGAACAAATTCATGGATTCAAATGTCTTCAAGTGTTTTTTCTTCTAGAGGTATTCTCGTCCGAAACCGATCAGCGGATCGAAACGTCTGATCCGACTCCGTGGTGGGTTTTCGAACGAACAGCAATTGCTGTGATTGGTTGCGTCAAAACTGCCAACGAGACGTTTACGTGGAAGTTTTGGGCTGTGTTCGTGGTGTTGCTGATGAGGATCGCGTCTCAACCTGATGGAATCAGCAAAGACCGCTTTCCGCGGATTCCGGTCCAACAAGACTTGTCGCGGAATTAGATGCGTCGTAATGACGCTAGCAGCATCTCCAGAAGGTCAACGCGACCGTTGGTTAGCAGCAGATGGCGAAAACATCATTCGCCGGGCGAGAAGTTGAGCACCTAGCTCAGCTTATTGTCTCGTGATCGGAAACCACGCACTGGCTAAAGCCGCGTATCTCATTCATTCCGATCAATGTTCATTCGTGAGGGAACAATTGTCCCTTCCTCAGAAGGATAGACGCGCGGAGCAGAAAAGGCAATCCCAATCAAAAAGATCAACCGAAGTGTAGGCTTGCCCCATTTATTGCGGTCGATCGTTACTGCGGTCGATCGCTCCATTTGTGCCAACGATCTCTGCCAATAGCAGCCATCCGCCTATCGCATCGTTCCAAGCTTGATGGATCGCAATGTATCAATCAACGGTTTCAATTTTTGCGGAGATTGGCAGCGACACGCCAGGTCAGCGACCGCATGAGCCTACCGTTGGCTTATGTGTCGTACCGTTTGACGCACGGCCGCGGAATACCGCACTTCGTGGTGTGAATGTGGAGGTCGTCTTGTTCCGAAAGCTGCCTTTTCAGCTGGGCCTTGGCTCCTTATCCGAAAAAATCGATGCACATACTTGAAGAAATGGCGTTTTCGAAACTCGTTGCAAGCCAGCGATTTGCCACAACCACCAATTAAAAAAAAGGCCGCTTACAGAATTCTGTAAGCGACCTTAAAGGTGGAGGCGGCGGGAATTGAACCCGCGTCCCGCGATGCATCCACGTCGGCGTCTACGTGTGTAGTCGAGCTATTTGCACTTCCCCGAAGGAAGCTGTTTCACTCTCCACGGCGCTGCCCGACAGGCTCCGCCGATCGCTACCTCGAATCAGGTTTTAATCCAATGCGTCTCGAGAAGGACATCGAACGATCCAGAATTGTGACGGACAGTCGGGCGACTCTGGCGATCCCCCTCAGTCCGGGCTGCCTTTTCTTAGGCGGCCAGTGCTAGACTTTCATCTGCAACTAAAAATTGTGATCAGCTTTTTACGTGGCCAACTGATCAACCACGACACGCAACCTACGCTTCATTACATCCGGTCGAATCCAGATCACCCCCAAATCACTTTGAGCAAACAAACGCCAAGTGACGGCAAACGTTGCGCAATCACCGCAAGCGATGCGTTCTCCGTATCGCCTAAGAATACCTCGCAAACTACCTGCTGACTATCGGGAAATTGACCTCAGCACAGCGAGTGACCACCGTTTCACGGATCACTACCCGATCCAACCAAGCGGATCGATATAAGATCCGGTATTCACTCTCGTCCGATAGCCTTCGTCATTTCGCGGCCATATTCGTCTGGCAGTCCAAAGCTTTGGTAGTGTGATCGGCATTCAAAGAGAGGGACTCAAGCTCATCAACCGGCTCGTCAGCAAAAAAGGCGAACCCGCTACCTTTCAGGGCAACCTCAACCCGCTAACCAACCGGATTGGCAGGAAAACGAGCGACCCTAGGCCGCCTCCCCATCATTAATCTCGCCGTTATCGCTAACATCCTCGAAGCGAATGGAGACCTGCTTACTGACCCCCGACTCCTGCATGGTGACGCCATAGAGGGTGGTGGCGGAGGTCATGGTTTTTTTACTGTGTGTGACGATCACGAATTTGGAATGATCCAGAAACTCATTGAGCACCGTGACAAAACGTCCAATATTCGCTTCGTCAAACGGCGCATCGACTTCATCGAGCACACAAAACGGACTGGGCCGATACTTAAAGATCGACATCAACAGCGCGACCGCGGTTAACGCTTTTTCGCCACCGGACAGCAATGAGTTACTAAAGCTCGGCTTACCGGGAGGGGTTGCAACAATCTCAACCCCAGCTTCAAGCGGATCATCGCTGTCCTCCAAGATCAGGTCAGCATGCCCTCCACCGAATGACTTTCGGTACAACACCTGAAAATTCTGCCGAATCGCTTCGAGTGTATCGAGGAACAACCGGCGTGAGTCGGCATTGATCCGTCCAATGATCCTTTGCAGTGAATCCTTGGCTGCCGAAAGATCCTGATACTGGTGATGAAGTTCGTCATAGCGAGACTGTAAACCCTCGAGCTCCTCGAGTGCTTCCATGTTCACACTGCTTGTCTTTTGCAGCTGAACACGAAGCTGAGAAATCTCGGACTCCACTCCGCGGCGATCCTCAGGCGGCTCCCAATCCTCGGGACGCTCGTCGGCATGGAGATCAATTTCGTAGTCTTCGAGCAATCTTTCGGCGAGTGTGTCTCGTCTAAGTTTGGCGTTATCACGACGAGCGGTAATTCCATGAACCGCTTCACTAGCGGACGCGACTTCTTTCATCGCTTCTTCACTAGCCTTCATGATCTCGCGATTATCGCGTTTCACTTGGCTCACACTGAGGGCCAAACCGCGCAGTCGCTCTTTGGCTTTTTCAGAATCCCACTGCAGCTCCGCAAGCTGACTCGTCGCATCGAGCACCCGTGCGGTCAGCTGATCGAGCCGTCTTCGCCCCTCAACTGCCACCTGCCTGACCTCTTCGACAGCAGCTTCACGTTGGGTCTGATCTCGCTTCTGCTGCTGCATCGTCGCATGGAGCGCCTCAGCTTTCTGCTCCGCTCGCGCCAGATCAACCGAAATCGCCATCACCTCGCTGGTCGCTGACTGAAGCGAGGTTTGAGATTCCGAGAGCATCTCTTCGACCGATGCCGATTCCAATTCCAAACGCTCAATTTCTTGCCAGCCTAAGAGTATTTGTCGCTCGAGTTCGGCGGCTTCGTGTGCTGCTGCCGTGTTCTGCGTCGTAACCGACTCAATTTCCTCTTGGATTTCACCGCAGATCACACGCTGCGCGTCACGCCGTTGATCTTCGTGCCGCTGCTCTGCCTCAGCCGCAGCACGATCGGCGATCAACACTCGATGACGTTGTTCGAAACGTCCCAGCGTCGCCATCTCCTCTCCGACTTTTTCCGCCTGACGTCCATTCTCTTCCTCTAGCTGCTCGAGCTGGTACTCGTAATGCTCCATCGATTGACTTGCCGAAGCGATCGCACTCTTTCGGCTTACCAAACCACTTGCGGATCCAGCGGGACCCACGACAAGCGAACCATCTTTTTCCAGCATCTCGCCTTTGGTGGTTACAAATCGCAATCCGGCGCCGCTAAGCTTACTCAGTCCCAGTGCAATCTCCATTGTGTCGACGACCCAGGTCTTACCTAGCAAATGCCGAATCAGCATCTGGTGCTCTGGTTGGCAACGCACCAGTCGATCGGCTCGACCTACCACGCCTTTGAGTCCATCAAGTCGAATACCTTCGCCGGATCGTTGATTGGGCAACTGATCGAGGCGAATCAATCCAACCCGTCCACTGATGGCAAGGTTTCCCGAAACGATCGCGTCCTGAATCCCCGAACCATTAATCACCACGTACTGACTACGATCACCAAGAGCCGCATCGATCAGCGGCGCAACTTTAACGTCCACGTCCAAGAGTTCTGCAACCATTCCGTGAACATCGTCCGCAAACGGGGATGCATTACGGCGAAGTAAATCAAGGATCGATCGAACCCCACCAGAAATACCTTCTTGCCGGCGTTCGAGATCCTGAAGCACATCAAAACGTTCGCTCAATCCCTG
>JADHOA010000335.1 GCA_016779185.1 Rubripirellula sp. | reverse complement strand
GAACGAATTCGTTTCCCCTCGTTTTGCCTCTCTAATGAGATTATCCGGATGCTCGAGGCTTTCGTCGGTCCGAAAACGACCGAAGTCGTCATAAATTTCGAATGGAAAGCCGAGCGGATCCATCTTCTGGTGGCAACGCCAGCAATAGGTCTCGCCCGTGCGATTTTCCATGCGTTGACGTAGTGTTTGGTGAGGGTCCGGTGGGATCACTGCGTCCACGGTGATCGGAACATCGGGAATGGTGTCGGCTAGCAGCTTTTCTCGTATCCACTTGCCTCGATGAATTGGATCGGTTTCAAGATTTTGCGAGTGGGCGATGAGCCATGCGGGATGCGTTAGAAGTCCTTTCCGGTTTGGGATCTTGGCTGGCTGTGTGGTGGGATAATCCCAAGTTCGCCAATCGATGTTCCAGTAACTCGTGACCTCTTCACCTCGCATCTGCTGGTCGGTTCTGCCAAGGACATTGCCGCCGTTCCAAAATCCCATCGGTGACTTCATGTATGGCAGTCCGTGCGATTGTTCGTTACCGAAGTGCAACTCGAGAGCGGTCATCATGCGTTTCAGAGTGGACAGCAATGCCTTATTTTCCCCACCCCTTGTCTTTTGAAACTCCCAGATGGTCATCATGAACGCACGATGCTGCTCAATATCTTCTGGTTCCCAGTTTTCCCACTCCAGCGGTTCAAAGTATTCGTAAACTTTGTTCAGTTGTTCAGATGCCAACTTCATCGCCTGATTATCACCGGAGTGGTAGACAAAGAATTTTTCGGTGGTCAGCAACTCCTCGAAGACGTTCTGGTCTTTTTGCAGGATATGCTCAACGAGCATGTCGGCTTCGTCGATTAGACGGCTGACCGCCTGCTCATGGCGACCTGCACCAAATCGTGAATCATCTTTGAATACTTCCAGTGCCTTGGGGTAGCCAAAGAATTCACGAAAGAATCGCAGTTTTCGGATCGGTTGATTGGTAACACTTGCATTGAGATTTGCGGCCTGCACGCTTTCATCAATGATGGTCCATTGGTCGCGTTTGCCAAGTATTCGGCGGATCTCACGTTCGTAGTCGGCGCGTGAATTTAGTTTTCCGGATTGAGCTGCGGCGGCCAGTGGGGCATCGGGTGCAGAGTCAGTCAACGCATAAGCAATCGCATAGCTGGCGTCACGGGCAGACATCAATCGACGTCCGTGCTCGTCAGGATCCCCGCTTCCAAACTCTTGACGGTAGGCAAACTCGGTACCGAGGATCATCGATTCAATCAGTTTTCCGACCGCCTTTTGCCGATCTAGTTTTGCCGTGTAGATGCTGAGTTGTCGTTGATTCTCGATCAACTCATCCGTGGTTGGCTGTCGGAGGTAGATCGTGTCAAAGAGCTCAATGATGACAGCTTGAATTTGTTCATCACGGTCTTGTTCGTTTCGGGAATCCGTGTTGGCTGTCGGCTTTTTCCATTGCTCTAGGCATTTTTCCATAATGTCTCGGTATCGGTCTCCCTTTCTTCGATGCTCGGTGATCGATGCGACCAATACCTTCATCTCGGCGTCACTAAGTGGTTGATAGGTAGGTAATTTAAAATTACCTTTCTCAACGTGGGCGTACACGCGATTCATGTCCCATGTGTCAAAAAATAATTTCATGGTTACGATACGGTTGCGTATCCGATAATCGGAAACACCCTCGATAAACCAGTCTCGTTCGCACTTGAAAATAATCTCATCAAACTCGGTTAAATCGGCCTCTCGATAGGGCGCCCAGACTCGGTCCCCTTTCTCGTCGAGTTCAGCTCGCCCCTGATCCTCGGTTACGACGAAGGCGGTTGTTTTATAGGTGCGAATTCCTTGCATGATGGAAAAGATATCCTCGTGATCAAAACGATCGAGGAATTCCAGATTGTCGTGCCGCTTTTGAATACCGTTGGTCGAATGTTGTGGTGGTCCCGGGTAAGAGATTTTTTGATGAACCACTACCGGCTTCAACGCTTCATGTAAATCGCCATAAATTTCCTGAAGCAGCTGATCGAATGAGCTGAAATTGCGCAGGAACGTTTCACTTGCTTTTAGCTGGTTTTGATAATTGAGTTCCTTTTGCAAGTAAGCGTGCATCGCGGGGTAGTGTGCCTTCATGATGGATTCAGACGTCATGTGTTTGGCAATGCGCTTCGAATTTCCAACCATGGTTAACAGATGGCCGGTGGTCAGGCGGTCGCGAACGCTATAACGCACTCCAACAGTAGATGGCAGTAGAAACGGATTGGTGATGGTTCGCCGCTCCTTGTTTCCCCATTCCGTCTTGGGGCTCCAGTGCACGCCACTATCTCCGCGGACATAATGCTGAGTGCCATAGATCGAACGAGTGGGGTGGTAATTGAGGAGATGGTTGATTTTCTCATTGAAAATGAATTCGCTAATCAGCCAGCGACGGTCATGTGTGAACGCCACCTCGTGAGAGTGCTCTCCCGAGAACAGTGCCTGATGATCCACGGCGTTGCCATACTCAAAGCGCTGCAGTTTTTCCGTGAGCGCTCTAGCGCGGTCACCGGTCAACTGTGTTTGGAGCCAGGTTTGCAGCGTTTCTTTCTGTTTGTCTGGAAGTTGAGGTGCGTCAGCAGGTGGCATTTCTGAAAGGTGAATTACCTTCTGCATCTTTTCAAAAAGCTGTTGCTTTTTCACATCGTCGATTGTGTCGAGATCCGTCAGCCGAACATCTCCCTCCTGTTTATCCGAATCGTGGCAGGTGGAGCAATAATTTTGCAGGATCAACGTCGACTGGGTTTCTAGATCCGCCAATTTCTCGGCGTGTGATGGCGAGTCAAATGATGGCTCAGCTTGAGCAAAAATGCGACTGCTTGTTGAGCATGTTGAGACAATCACAAGAATTGAGAGAACACGCAGCAATTCGATCAATGGAGTCACCGAAGCATGCGACCGAAAGCCAAATTCAGAAACGATTCGAGGCATCGACATACTTTGTTGATCCAGCAGAGTTTGGCACACTCATATGCGAGTGAGTGTTAAAAACTTTTTTTGTTACGTTCAGTGGCGTCCATGATAGAGCGAATGAGAGAGCGTTGCTAACGAAGATTCTCGTCGATCGCGGATTCCTCACGTTTTGTCTAGGAGAAAGGCTGGGTGGCAGAATCTCGCTAAGAATAGCATTGGTCTTTGAGGCTAGGTTTGATGGGATCGGTGTTGGTCGGACTGTTGAGGGTTTTCCGTTCAGAGGCGAATGAAATTCACGAATTATGCATCCATCGGATTTAGGCGTTAGAATGTTTCGTGCATGGGCCTAAACCATCGCACAAAATGTTGTCGTGTTCACCAGATGTGCGTTTCTTGACCTTTTGTTCCACAGGCATCTTTATGTTTTGTCATCTCCAATGGGGCCATCGAATCGGTTTGAGCCTACTTAGTTGGACCTGGGTTTTAGCGGGGGCTGTTTGGGGGCAATCAAGTCCATCAACCGTTGAGTCGGCGATGCAACTGTCGAAAGCTACCGGCAGGCCGATTTTTGTGATGGCGGGGCGCGAAACCTGACCGCCGTGCGTCGCGTTGCTGGATCGTTTGCAAAATGATCGATCGTTAGCAGCGTTTTCGGGACAGTTTGTCTCGTTAAAGATCGTTACGGATAACAATCCAGATTGGGCGCAGTGGTCCCGCAAGTATCCGATGAAGGGGAATAGTATTCCTCAGTTGTATGTCGTTCGCGCCGACGGCGAGCAGTTGTTCGGTGGTGCGGGGTCGCTACCTGGCGATGCGTTACCTCTGATGCTGCGGTCAACGCTGAGTCGTGCAGGGCGGTCGTTTGATCCTCAGCAGGCCGCGTTTCTGAGGCGGAAAGTAAGCGAAGCAGAGGAAGCTTTGGCCGCGAGACATTATCTCGCCGCGGGACTTCGTTTATCCGAGTTGAGTCAGCTCGGAAACCCAGACGATTTGCAAAGCTACGCGGAGCAGGCGTTGAAAGCAGCGATGTTATTTGAGGATCTCCGCTCAAAGATGGATCGGATTGCAGAAGAGACAAGGACCAAATTGACCGATCAGGCAGGTGGTGACGTTCTTGGGGCAATGTTGGCTCTCAGTGAGATTGAGGCTGTCTTTCGGATGTTCCCTAAATGGCGGGCAGATGCGAACTCTGTTACTCGAGAGTTTGCAAAGGATGATCGGTACGCCGACGCGACCCAACATGCTGCTGCAATTGTTCAGGCAAGGCTGGCCGCGGCATCCTCCGAAGTCCGCGTGATGGCGAGAGCAGAGAATTTGTATGCGAGCGTTCTAAGAAAGTACCCCGGCACCGAAGCAGCGGTGATTGCCAAGAAGGAATTGTTGGAGTTAAAGCCAGATTCGAAAATCATTGAGAACATGGCCGAGGGTAGTGAGTCGGGAAAGAGTGGTTTGGCAGAGGTTGCGTTTCGCACATGGTCGACATTGCAAGGTGATTTTCAGACGCGTGCCAAGTATCTCAGTCACTCAATTGACCGTGTGAGACTAGAGAAAGAGACTGGTGAAGCGATTGAGGTGGCGATCGAGATACTCAGCCAGCAAGATCGCGATTATTTGAAGCTGCACAAACCTGTTGATTGATCTCGACAGTCTATGCAAATGCGAGCTGCAAGTTCGGTTTGGTGCATCTCGTCGGTTCGGAATTACCGGTGTAGCAGATTGACGTCCTGGAGATGGATGAGTTCTAAGAGTCGTGGTGTGTTCGGTAACAAATGGCGAGGTGAATGAAGCGATGAAACTGATCCTATCGTTGTTGATGTTTTCATTGTTTGGCATGACCAGTGTCGCACAAGAAAATCGTCCAAACATTCTTTTCATCATGGCCGATGATCACGCGTGCAATGCAATTAGTGCGTACGGCGGACGCCTGGCTGACGTAGCACCCACGCCCAACATTGATCGCCTCGCACGCGAGGGCATGATGCTGAATCAATGTTTTGTGACGAATTCCATCTGTACTCCCAGTCGAGCGGTAATTTTGTCGGGGCAGCACTCAAATCTTAACGGCGTTAAGACGTTGAATGATTCCTTTCCCTCTGCCGAATCCGGTGTGCCCAACGTTGCTGAAATGTTAAGGATGTCGGGT
>JADHOA010000334.1 GCA_016779185.1 Rubripirellula sp. | reverse complement strand
ATCCTGTTTGTTGGTGACGCGAAAGCGGCAAAAGTTTACGCGTTGAATACGCAAGATAACGACGCGTCGGCTAGCGGAGACTACCAGATTGATGAACTATCCAACAAACTTTCGGGAGTGTTAGATTCGAGTAATAGCGAAATCGTCGACTTGGCGGTTAACCCCGTCACCAGAAACGCATTTGTCTCCGTCAACACGGACGGCAAAACCGCTATCCTGCGAATTCAACCTAACGGCACCATCGAGAAACTTGACCTCAACAACATTGCCCATGCGTCGGTTTCGCTTCCCAACGCCCCCGAGGATAAAGAGGTGGGGGAAGGACGTCGTCGCAGTAATCCTCGATCCAATTCCATCACCGACCTTGCCTACACCGCGGGTCGCGTCTTGGTAGCCGGCTTGGCCGCAGGTGAGTCTCCAAGCTCAGTTCGTGAGTTTGATTTCCCCTTTAATGAATCGAGTGCCGGAGCCCGGGTTGAAATCTATCACGCTGCTCATGGAAAAAGTGAAGACTACGCTCCGATTCAAACCTTCGTTCCCTTCAACTTGGGCGACGAACCAACCCTGCTCGCTGGCTATGTTTGCACGCCACTTGTTAAAATCCCTGTCAATCAAATCAAAAATCAAGCCAAAATCACTGGCACGACGGTTGCTGAATTAGGAAATCGCAATCGCCCGCTTGATATGCTCGTCTACGAGCAGCACGGAAAGAACTTTCTTCTGATGTCAAATAGTGCTCGCGGTGTCATGAAAATTAGCACCGAAGATCTCGAGAACAACTCGGGCCTTAGCGAACGCGTTACGAATGGGGGAGTCGCGGGGCAGCCCTATGAAACCGTTGAATCGCTCGATGGGGTGGTCCAACTTGCAAAACTTGATGACAAACATGCGTTAGTGATCCAGCAGACAGAAGGATCCCCCATGACGATGCGATCCATTGAACTTCCGTAAAACGGATATCCATTTCCAACGTCAATGACGAATTCCATTCATCAGCTAGTTGAATTTTGCAGGCTCGCGAGTGGATCGACCAAGACGTTATGAATGCAGTAAGCCTCTTGCATTGAAAATTTAAAAAATGGTTTACCGAGTGCTGGGGCGTGAGGACGCCTCGGCACTTTTTTCTATCGCAAGATCACATTTGCCAATCGAGTAGAAGCAAAAAAAGCGAAACCCCAGTGGGTCGTTCAGGAATCCATGCAAATGTTTGTTTGAACCAAACACAGCTTTCAAATGCAGGAATGAAAAGCCACATCGAGTGTCAAATCTTGTTCCTTGGCGACACCATCTACCGATCCTCCTCAGCGACTAAGCCACATTAATTGAGCCCTATCATGTTTCACTCCAAGTTATCCCTACGCTTTTCCGTGATCCTGATCGGCCTATCCAGCTGGATGGTCGCAAACTGCAACCCTACGCATGCAAAGCGGCCGAATATTGTCTGGATTGTTTCAGAAGATAATTCGATCCACTACTTGAAGCACTTCTTCCCCGGCGGAACAACAACACCCAACATCGAAGCGTTAGCCTCGAAGGGCCTGACGTTTGATCACGCCTACTCCAATGCCCCGGTTTGTTCAGTAGCGAGAACGACACTTGCTACCGGCTGTTTTGGACCAAGAATTGGGACACAGTTTCATCGTCGTTATCAATTAGCCCCAATGCCTGACGGTCTAAAGATGTTTCCCGGCCTTCTCAGGGACGCTGGTTATTACACCACCAATAACAGCAAAAAAGACTACAACGCGATCGAAGGCGAAGGGATCTGGGATCAGTCATCGGGTAAAGCGAGCTGGAGAAATCGTCCGAACTCCGACACACCGTTTTTTCATATGCAGTCTCACGCGCAATCGCACGAAGGGACGTTGCATTTTAACGAGCAGACATTTCAAACGGTGAAAACCGAGACGGATCCTGAATCTGTAAAACTTGCGGACTATCACCCTGACACAGAACTGTTTCGTTACACCCATGCTTATTATCTCGACCGAATCAAGATCATTGATGAGATCGTCGGTGATACAGTGCAGATGCTTGAAGACGATGGACTTCTCGACGATACGTTTATTTTCTATTTCGGTGATCATGGAGGCGTTCTCCCAAAAAGCAAAGGCTACCTAACGGAGGCCGGAGTCCATGTCCCGCTGGTGATCCGAGTACCAAAGAACTTTCAGCATCTAGCCCCTGTGGCGAACGGCAGCCGTGTGAACGGATTTGTCAGCTTCATTGATTTTGGACCGACTGTGTTGCATCTGTCTGGAGTTCAGGTCCCATCCCAAATGGACGGCATCCCTTTCCTCGGTGAGGACTTAAGTCTTGCCGATTTAAATAAAAGGCAAGAAACGTTTAGCTATGCGGATCGGTTTGACGAAAAGTATGACTTTGTTCGATCCATTCATGCTGGAAAGTACCAATACATTCGCAGCTTTCAGCCCTACCTTCCTGATGGACTGAACAACAACTACCGGTACAAAAATCTCGCTTATGCTCAGTGGAGAGAACTCTTCCAACAAGGAAAACTCCACGACGCTCCACTCAGTTTCTTTCAACCGAAACCCATCGAAGCCTTGTACGACTGCGAGGCAGATCCTCACCAAGTAGTGAACCTTGCCACCAGCGCGAAGCACCAGGAACAACTGAAAAGCATGCGTTCAAAGCTCGACCATCAAATGCGTTCGATGCCAGACCTCAGCGTTTACCCCGAGAGCTACCTGGCTGAATACGCGATGAAGAATCCCGTTGCGTTTGGACAAAATCGCAAACAAGAAATCTCGCGACTGCTGGATATCGCGAACCTCGCTCTCTCACCTTCACTCACCAAAGAGATCGAAAAGACTCTCAAGACCGCCATGAAATCAGATAACGTCATGATTCGTTACTGGAGCATGATGACGTGCGCCGCGATGGGCGAGAAAGCTAAATCGTTAGAAGAGCCTGCCCAAGCCTTACTGAATGACGACCAGGAAATTGTTCGGATCCGAGCAGCAGAATTCTTGGGGGTTATCCACGCAACCAACCCGCAGAACACGTTAATCAACGTCATTAACACCACGCAGAATCCCATTATTGCAACGGAGGCATTGAACTCCGTTGTACTCTTCAAGGACTTTTATGCGGACCGTTACCCGGTGAAACGCCAAGACTTTGAACCGATTACGTCGGGGGCTGACATGGACGACCGCCTGAATTACATCAACGGGATTCCTTACCCTCAAAAGCCAAACAGCAAACCACAAAAAAACAAACAAAAGAATTAAGGTTGCTAAGTCCGAAGAGGCATTTCCTTTTCCCACCTTCAATTTTCAAAATCCAACGCTAACCAGTCGTCCCACCGAATTCGATGTTACTAACCCAAACACAAACTCAAAAACTAAATCAAATCGGCCAACTGTTGATTGATCAAGAGCGTGCGAAGATAGCCGTCGAACCGCAATCTCGTTCCTCAGGCTTTTGGTTTGGGGGCGGAAACATGGCGATGGATCCTAATGGTGCTCTTTGGCTGATCGGGCGGTATCGGAACCACGGCGATTCTCGAACCGGACTGCATATGGGAGAAAGAGGACTCGAACTTGCAATCTTTTGTTCGAGCGATCAGGGCGCGACCTTTGAAAAAGTTCTTTCATTCGAAAAATCACGATTAGACACAGGTGATCGACACGTTCTGTCAATCGAAGGTGCCGCGATTCGTTTCACACAAAGCGGCGTGGAAGTGTTTGTCTCGACAGAGAAATCGGGCATCGGCTACCCCAATGAGATTAAGAACTTTCTCAAGCCGGGCACCGGTGTGTGGACAATCGAAGTCCTGCGAGCCGCGACGGTGCAACAGCTATCCGACGCTTATCCGGAAACGATTTTAGAAACAAGTGACCCTAGATTCCTTCACATCAAAGACCCATTCCTCGCAGAGCATCAGGGACAAGAGCACCTCCTGTTCTGTAGTCATCCCTTTTGTTGGACAAGTTCCAATACCGGCCGTATCCCGATCACCAACCATGCTCTGGACACAAGCGGCCTTTCGTTTGATTTCTTTCCTCGTGGCTTCACATGGGATGTAGCGATGACGCGAGGTACGTGCGTGTTACCACTGCCACGAGTCGGTGAATTCGCAGATCAAGAGGTAAGCCTGTTCTTTTACGATGGAGGTGAATGCGTTCGAAATCTCGAAGAGCATGAATCTGCCATCAAGCGACCGCGAGGATATTCCTGCGAGGAACTCGGCGGTTTAGCCTACTGCTTAGACGGAGACCTTAACCATCCGACTCGGATCTCTTCACTTGCTCCGTCATTCGTCAGCCCTTGGGGAACTGGCTGCAGTCGTTACGTCGATGTATTAGACGCCGGTGATTTTTACTATGCCACTTGGCAGCAGTCACAAAAAGATTTCTCCCAGCCACTCGTTCTCAACCAAGTCCCCAAACAATCTATCATCGATCTACTTTAGGCAAGGAAATCTCGTTCAAACAGCCAACGACTCACCTCGAGGCCGACCAAGTATGCTCCTGACGCCCCGAAAACAGCAATCAAATCGCATCAATACAACTAGCAATCTATCCGCTGTATCCATCATACGAATGTGACTAATTCGGAAGTGCCAACTTCAGAATTTCAGCAAAAACAAACTCGACTCCGAGACCTGTAAGCATCGCTAGCTGTAGCAACCACAACTTTCTGACGGGTGCATGACGTGATAAAAGAAGCCCGACGGTGAGCACCAAGGAAGAGATGGTTACGGCAAGCGGGAGCCAACTCGCCTGAATTGCGAGAACATGAAAAACGACAACCAAAAACACAACAGCCGCCAAAACGCGATGCACCGGCTGCGGTGAAACACAATTCACGTGAACACTTTTAGATGTTGAACTCGACGCAATTCCCGCCTGCACAGAAACCCAAAAGAACAAGGCCAGGACTACCAATCCAACGTAAACATCAAATCGCGGCGTGTTGATAGATTGATTCTCGGCAACCCCCTCAAAACCTCTCAGCGTTTTGGCGAGCTCTTGGTCCAATTCTGAACCCATCACGAACGTTGGATCCACACGAAGCCTCTTGAGTTCACCGATCACCACCGGTTCGCTCATGGCATTGC
>JADHOA010000333.1 GCA_016779185.1 Rubripirellula sp. | reverse complement strand
CTTTGCTCTGACGATCTCGACGAAACACTCGATCGCTACAACGACTCCCCATCACTCAAAGGGGTCCGGCATGTCGTCCAAGATGAGCCGGACGATCGATTTCTACTTCGCGACGATTTCAATCGAGGCGTCTCAAAACTCCTTGATCGGAACTTAGTTTACGATCTCTTGATCTACGCAAGACAATTACCCGCGGCCATCGAGTTTGTTGACCGCCACCCAGATCAACCAATCGTACTTGATCACATTGCCAAACCAACGATTAAACACGATGCATTTGACCTTGAATGGAAAGACCGATTCATCGAACTTTCCAAACGCAAACATCTCACTTGCAAGTTCTCAGGCGTCGTGACTGAAATACGCGATTCCGTTTGGAACATTGAAACGATTCGTCCCTACTGGGATATCGCAATTGAAGCGTTCACCCCTAAACGTTTGATGTTTGGCAGTGATTGGCCAGTCTGTCTTCTTCAATCGCAGTACGCACATTGGCTTGAAATGGTTCGGGAACTAGCGAGTGAACTGTCTCCGACGGAGCAGTTTGATTTTTATTCCAATAACGCAATCCAAGCTTACAGCTTACAAGTCTCATAGCCAATTCATCCAGTGTTAGAATCATATCGCTTTGCCTTCTAGTCCAGTGCCTTCTAGTCCAGTGCCTGAGTGGAACGGACAACCGAATTTTTAGAAATATCTCGAGTCCTCAATAAAGATTTCCGATGCGTGCAATTCAATTTTCTGAGGTTAAAACCATTCGCGTGATTGATGTCCAGCAGCCCGGTACTCCCGGTCCCGGCGAGGCATTGGTGAAAACGCATCGCATGGGAATCTGCGGGACGGACATCTCGTGCTATTTAGGCAAGTTTCCGTTTTTTGATTTTCCACGAATTCCCGGACACGAACTGGGAGTGGAAGTGATCGCTGTCGGAGAGGGTGTCACGAATGTCTCGGTCGGTGACCGCTGCAGCGTGGAACCCTACATGAACTGTGGTTCGTGTTACGCCTGCGAGAGAGGTGCAATTAACTGTTGCCAAAACCTAAAAGTCATCGGAGTCATGATGGATGGCGGGCTTTGCGAATCATTCAAGATCCGAGCCGAAAAACTTCATCCCTCTGCTCAATTAAGCTACGACCAACTCGCGTTGGTGGAAACATTGGCGATTGGCTGCCACGCCAACGATCGCGGAGCTCCTGGCGACGGCGACCATGCATTGATCATCGGGATGGGCCCCATTGGTCTCGCTACACTTGAATTTGCACGACTCACCAGTGCGACCATCAGTGTGATGGATATGAATCCGGCGAGACTGGATTTTGTCAAATCAAATTACGGGATTGAAAATACGATCCTGTTCAAAGGGGATGGCAGCGAGATGGAGCAGATGAAAACGCTGACCGGAGGCAAGCTTTACCAAGTGGTCACCGATGCAACCGGTAACCAGCACTCAATGTCAAACGCATTGAACTACGTTGCCTTTACCGGCAAATTAGTATTTGTCGGGATCACCACCGAAGAAGTAAAGTTTCGACACCCACTGCTTCACCGCCCCGAGGCCTCCGTGGTTGCGTCACGAAACGCGCTACCTCCAGATTTCACTCGGATTATCGACCTTATTGAAAAGGGTGTGATTCAAACCGATCCCTGGATCACCCACCGAACTTCTTTTGATTCGGTGGCAGAGGACTTTGACCAGCTCACCAAGCCAGAGACCGGAGTTATCAAAGCGATGATTGAGGTTGCCTAGCGAGAAATTGATCGTGGTGTTTGCCGGGGAAGGTTTGACAAAACCAGGTTTTTCGTAGCCCAACAATTCGAAACATTCAAAAACGACCGAGTCATGCAAGTGGACCTCCGTGAATTAGGTAGAACAGGTATCGCGATACCGCCGGTTGTTTTTGGAACCACTTGCTTGGGCAACCTTTTCGTTGCGATGCCAGACGACGCCAAACAAGAGCTAGTACACACCTGGATGGAGACAGGGTACCGGCCGGTAGGCATCGATTCTGCGGGCAAGTACGGTGCCGGCATGGCTCTGGAAGTACTTTCTCGTGAACTCCAACGCCTTAAAGTGGATCCCAGCGACGTCGTTATCACTAACAAACTCGCTTGGCGACGCGTTCCACTAAAAACCGAGGAACCTCTCTTCGAGCCTGGCGTCTGGATTGGACTCGAGAACGATGCCGTTCAGGACATCAGTTATGAGGGTATTCTGCGATGTCATGAAGATGGTTGCCGCATGCTTTCCCCTTATCGGCCTTCACTCATCAGCCTCCATGATCCCGACGAATATCTTGCCGTGGCATCCGATGCTCAGGAACGAAAGCATCGCAAGAAAAACCTCCTCGATGCCTATCGCGCCCTGGAGGAACTTCGAGATGCTGGAGAAGTGGCTGGTGTAGGAGTAGGAGCAAAGGACTGGCGAATCATTCAAGAACTACACCAAGACTGCGACTTTGATTGGATCATGATGGCTAATAGCTTCACAATCCTGAATCACCCGAAGAGCCTTTTGGATTACCTCGATGAACTCGAACGCCGTCAAGTGGGACTGATCAACTCCGCAGTCATGCACGGTGGCTTCCTATCGGGTGGAAAATTCTTCGATTATCGACCGCTGAATCCCGATTCCCTCGTGGACGCCGGCCTTATCGACTGGAGAAATCGGTTTTCCGAATGCTGTGATCGTCACCAGATCTCGACCTTTGATGCCTCAGTTGCTTTTGGAAAATCCCACCCCGCGGTCACCTCGGTTGCCCTAAGTACGAGTCGCCCTGATCGCGTCCAAGGGCTGATCGATTCGGTCTCGAGAATCCTACCGAGCGAATTCTGGAGCGACCTCCAAGATTCCGGACTTCTGGCTCGCGACTACCCACACCTGGGCAACTAACCAAGGAAAGACAGAAGTCATTGGGGTTTCTCGGCCCCGACACAAGCACCGGCGCCCGATAGGGTCAAACGAGCGATCATGCGCACGTTTTAAACGATTTCCCAAACTGGAAAGGAAATTCGATTGGGAATCGAGTCTACAGGTTTGATGGATCGGTTCAGGTGGCGCCGGTTAATTCTTGACTATTTTGCTGATTTCAAAACAAATCGACACTCTGACGGTTGAAAAGCTGATCCGAACCAGTACCTTAATGATAACGGTTCTCAATAGCAGGATCGTTTTCGGCTCAGCAAGCCAGCAAACCGACATGCCCTTTTGTGTCCGCCAGCCAGCCAGGCCTTCGTTCCTCATCCTCGCGCACCATCCATTGGATGCTCTGCTTTCGTTGTCTCCCGGAGTGTTGATCGCACTTCACGGGATTCGAGGCGGATGAGCTTACCGATGCCTTTCTCGATTTGGTTTGGTGATTTTCCGTGAATTCATCACGACACACACAACGCACAGCGTTCACTTTGGTGGAACTTTTGGTGGTAATCGCCATCATTGGTATTCTTGTCGGACTTCTGCTTCCAGCGGTGCAGGCCGCAAGAGAAGCGGCGAGAAGAATGAGTTGTCAAAACAACCTGCATCAGGTGATTTTGGCGATTCATAACTATGAGTCGTCCATGAAACGGTTGCCCGCTGCATGGAGTCGGCCCAGCCAATCCGGCGACGGCTGGTCACTTCAAGCGCGAATCCTGCCGAACATCGAGGCGTTAGGGTTATCTGACGGAGTCAATTACGAAGTCGGTTATAAGCTTGCGACCGTTCGTGTAGACGGAGCAACCAAGCCAATCTCTAGCTTCAGGGTGCCCACTTACCTCTGTCCGAGCGAAGTCAACGATTTTGTGAGAGTTGATGACAACGGGGATCCCGAACACTATCCACTGAGCTACGCCTACAACGCAGGCACCTGGATGGTCTACAACCCCAATAACGGTCGAAGCGGTGATGGTGCATTTCAATCCGGAAGAGTCTCGCGATTTCGAGACGTTCTTGATGGTCTAGCAAACACCTTAGCGTTCTCAGAAGTCAAAGCTTGGACGCCCTACTATCGAGACTTGGGTCAGGAAGGGACAATGACGATGCCTTCCGTCTCTTCGGACATTTGCCTACTCGGCGGATCACTCAAGACAGAAACCGGGCACACCGAATGGGTGGATGGCCGTGTTCACCAAAGCGGCTTCACCACCACCTTTCCTCCCAACCACAAAGTACTCTGCGAGAAAAACGACATTGAGTATGACGTGGACTTTACGAACATGCGAGAAGGGAAAGTAACCAATGCGGTCACCTACGCTGCGGTCACATCGAGAAGTCACCACCCCGGTGGCGTTAACTCCGCTCTTCTAGACGGTTCGATTCGATTCGTCAACGAATCCATTGATCGCCAACTGTGGCAAGACCTTTCGACCCGAGCCGGCCGAGAGGTCGCAGCCGTGCCCGAGTAAGCACTCGCCGCAGCGTGAGCAGTGGTGGTAGTCGACTCTTAGGGAACTTTAGCCAAAGCGTCGCTGATGCCAACCAATCCCTAACCGGGATTGGTCAAAGCCAAAAGGGAAATACATCGCCATAAGGAAAACGCAAGTTACCTTTAGCCGCGGCGAATCTCCGACCCAGCGAACCGAATGATGAATCGAAATACCTTCTTTTGGTAGTATTCGATCACTCCGGTTTTCAGATCAAATCGCTGTGGCACGTCATGTCGCCGAACATCCACTGTGGCATGATATCCACGTTCTGAAAAAACATCGATCAACATCGCTAATGCGTCATTGTCCTCCCAGATAAGATCCTCGGAGTTGATATTTGCGTGTCCACTGATCGCGTGCCGCATCACAATCGGCATCATTCGATCTTCGATGTACTCAACCACTCGATGGAAAAGATCGGTTTGCTCAATCTCGTAAAGGTCCAAACGAGTCACCAATTCGCGCCTCGCATGACTCACGATTTCGCTAGCGAGCGGAATCGACTGCAAACTGTGAAACGTGCGAGGATCTAACTCGAGTGAACTCTGATATTCGAGTTCATGCAAAATATTATCTTGCACAACATCGAGGGGAGCTTGTGCATTGATGAAGTGATAATGAAAGAACTGCTTCAACGAGAGCAGTGCGTCGTAGGTCTGTTCCTTGAAAACGCGGTAGCGGTTTTTA
>JADHOA010000023.1 GCA_016779185.1 Rubripirellula sp. | reverse complement strand
GTTTATTTGAATTCTCTATTTCCATCGTCTTTACCCTTTGATCCCACCAAGAGGCAATCAAGCACTCTGCCTAAAAACCTCGAGCTAGCAGCACTTTCTCTTTCCCGTAAGAAGAGATTTAAGTGACGAATCGGTTGGCGTTACGAGGAGTCTTTTAAAACAAAGGATCCTAACGGCAACCTTTCAGGATTGAACCACGAAGCAAGATATTGAGTGATCGCTTCATGGGGCTGCTCAAAACCGATCTAGAGCGAACAACTAGATTCCCCATTCGGCATTGCCGAAGATGGAGGCGTTCACCCTAAGAACCATCCAGAAGGGAAGTGGTTCAATCGATTCGTGAAGCAATGGCTAGAGACGCCAAACCGAAAACCACTTTTGCGAGAAGAGTCGCGGCGGGTGACTCGAAGGTAGAAGGCTAGCGGTTGCTTGCCCAAAGCAGCGAGTCTTCAAAACTCGTTCCGTGGTGGCTGATTCGTCCGCACATTTTCGTGTTGGCGGGGAAGGCTCAGAAATTTTATTCGCAGATGGCAGTGAAGGTGTCGCAAGGCAATCACAAGCTCTCAGGACAACCGCAACCAGTTGCTCTGACTCCGCAAAATCATGGTTCGCCGAAGGTAAAGGCTGACTGATTCTCTGATGACCTGAACGAACACCTGCCTCGGAATTAAATGTTTTCCTCGAACAACAGCCCATTCGTCGGTCACTTGAATCAGCCTGACAGCACTGGCAGATTTTTTGAGCGACTCTCGACTTCTCGGCTAAAACCTCTTGATCCGAGCAATAAATTTGCCGTCCACAACCACTTGCCTTCCCCTGCACGTTCAGCAAGGCAATCGCCCAAAGAGGCGAATTGCATTGGCAAATCATGGCAACGATCAGGCAAAGTTTGACGGCTGTATGAATTTGAATGAAGTGGCGCATCGTGAGGGTCCGAAAACATTTGCTGGTGCAGCATTCAGTATACGCAGAGAACTTTGCAAACAACGCTCCTGAATTTCTCGATGGCGAAAAAAAACCTTAAACGAGCCGAATCCTCGTTAACAGGTGCGGTATCTCAGCCAATCGCGTCTGGACGCCGTAGGTTCAGACTGCCGATCAGCGGGTATCTGCTCGGTGCCATGCTGGTGGGTTGCCATGTCTCGCCGCCCAAGACAAAAACGCAATCCATTTCGCGAATCTCCATGCCACAGACCGAATCGAAACGGGCATCCCCTGTTTCATCGGTACAACTGCTTGGCGAGAATGATGAAGCCCCTGTTCTCGAGGGTATCTCTCAAGGCGACATCGCCATTCGTTCTGATCAAAAATTCATTAACCCGCTGGTCAAAGCTGATGAGCCCAAGACGCAACAGAGTGACTTAGCAGGCAAGCAAAATGATCAGCCAACCTCCAGTAGCCCCGCCTCAGCAGCAAAAGCTGATTTTCCACGATCGTCTATAAAGATTGAAGGTCGGAATGAAACGGATTGGGCTGACGACCGATTGGATCACGTCATCGTCAGCGCTGCGGAGCCGATTTCGGGTTTTGACTCTTCTTTGAATCAAGCAACTCGACATAAACTTGAATCAAGTTCGCAATCCATATCGCTTGCTGCGGTCGAAATCGATTCAGCGTCTACTGATTCAGTATCGACTACTACCGAGCAATCTTCGCGAACCGTTGCCGACTTAGTTAGCAGGACTCTAGAGGTTCATCCGGAAATCAAATCTTTAGAGTTTCAGATTCAAGCCGCTCGTCATCGGGTACCGCAGGCGGAAGCATTGCCCGATCCAATGTTTAACAACACCTTTTGGCCGATCCAACAGCAGTCCCTGCAAACAGCAGCGGGACGAGTTGGGAACCAAATGAGTCTTAGCCAAAATGTGCCGTGGCCTGAGAAGCGAAAAATGAAGGCATCCGTGGCAGAAAAAGAGATTCAGATCAAGGTCGCAGAACTTAGAACGACGAAGGCTGAGCTAACCAAGGACGTCAAAATTGCCTGCCATGATTTGTGGCTGAGCAGCGAACTTTTATCCATTCTCACCACGACTCGGAAAGGCTTGGTTGATCTGCTTCCCATCGTGGAATCTAGAGTTCGCAGCGGTGGATTCCAGCGAGATATTCTTCGAGCGAGAATCGCAATTGATCAAATTGATCAACAAATCTCGCTCGCTGGCCAGAAACAACAAATCGCCCGAGCAAAACTATCCGCACTATCTGGTCTGCCGATCTCTGAACTGCAATCCACCGTCGAGATAAATCCAACACAAGTAATCCAAGATCAGATCGATCAGCTACTTGATCAAGCACAGGAATTGAATCCTGAATTGATTCAGCTTGGCTGGCAGCATCAGAAGTCGAAAGATCAACTGAAACTTGCTGACCTACAACGCTACCCGGATCTTCAATTTGGTCTCCATTGGGGTTTAGTCAGCGATAACCAGGGTGTGCTCAGCGGTATCGCAAATGGACACGACATGATCAGTTTCAACGTCGGAACCACTCTACCGATTTGGCAGAGTAAAAATCGTAGTGCCGTGCAAGAAGCGAAAGGAACGACATCAAGCGCTGCTTCCAAAATCGACTCGCAGCGACTTTCGTTGATCAATGAATTGCATTCTCTCAACATCACCACAAAATCACTTCAGCAGCGGCGAAAACTTTACTCTGAAGGAATTCTACCCAAGTCGCGAGAGACACTGAAACTTGGTGTTGCCGATTATCGAGGTCAACGCATCGATTTTGATGAGCTAACCTCGCTCTACCTAGACCAATTGCTCGTGGAAACTGAAATCATTCGTATCGATGCGGAGCTTGGGATCACAGCCGCTCAACTTGAGCGGGCAGTCGGTTCTGCAATTACCCCGTGAACTTCTTGTTCGCGATGCTCTCTCAATCGCGAAGACTTTTTGCGTTGACCACGTTAGCCTCGAATCGCTGACATACCGCCATCGACACCAATGACTTGCCCTGTGATCCAAGAGGACTCAGGTTTTAGCAAGAACGTGACCATCGCTGCGATATCCTGAACGGTTCCGACTCGCTTGAGGGGGTGCTTTTCAGCCATGGCTGACTTCTTTTGATCAGACGATAAAAATCGTTCACTCAAAGGGGTTTCGGTTAGGCCCGGCGCCACGCAATTGATTCTTAGCTTGGGTGCCAGTTCAGCAGCTAGGCTTCGAGTCAAACCTTCTATCGCTCCTTTGACTGCCGACACCGAAGCGTGCATGGTCATCCCCTGACCCACTGCAACGGTACTGAAAAAGACAACCGATGCATTTCCACTCAATCGCAATGATGGCAGTGCTGCTTGCAAGCACTCAATCGCCGCAACAACGTTTAAGTGATAGTCCTGAAGCATTGCATCGCGATTGAGTTGTCGGATCGGCCCGAGGTTGATTGATCCTGGACAATAAACAAACCCATCTAGCTGGTCCGGTAACTGCGTCGCGTCCAGCTGTGTTGTAGTGACATCGAGAGTGAGATGAGAGTAGCGAACATCATCAACGTGCGACGGTGTGCGAGAGACGTTTACAACCTCCGAACCTGAGGCGAGTAGTTGATCCACAACACCAGCCCCAATGCCATGGCTGCCACCAACAATTAGATATCGACTCATTTCCACCCTCACTGACGCGAAACACGGCACTCGTTAAACCCTTTGGATGCAGTGTTGGCGACTGACAACTGTTCGATGGAAAAGTGATCAAGATCTTGAAGGAAAAAGGACCAGTGCAAAACGAATCAAAGTCACGGATTGCTAGCTTGAATTATTGAGGAAAGAGGGAGCGACCACCTCTGCAGCGGTATTTTCTGGGTAATATCTACCCAAAAACGAAGAACCAACGACTTCATACACCCCGGTATCTCGGCGTTACCAGCATTTGGTGAGGAACTCGGTATGACGGCAAGTTTGGGTAAAAAAACCCCTGACATGGTGTGCTAGATGTGTTCGGTTGGCGGAGAAAACCATGAAATCGACCGAGATTGAAATACCCCACCCATTTTCCGGGTACTCGGGACTACAGGTGCTGAGTAACTCGAATTTTTTGACGCAATGCGGCTAGAGAGATGGCTCGGCATCATCGCAAAGAGGGTTGACTCGACGGAAGACTACAATCTCTGGTTAAAAAAATCCCTCAGACGAGACAATGCGATGCAGGTGCCGATCGAACGCAAAAGCTGTATGGAGATCACCGGCGGAAGAAAGTCCGAGGATGTTCAATACGAAATGCCAGGTTTGCGGATGCGCGTGTTCAGCAAGCAGTCGCAGCAGGGTCTGGAGGGCGGAGGTGAAATCCACTTCGTTTCCTCCTGTGCCTCCGGGCGGATTACTCGAATGCTGATCGCCGATATTTGCGGATCGGAATCGATTTTCAAGCAGTTTTCTTGTCAAATCCGAGATGGATTGATGAAAAGCATCAACTCCATTTGGCAGAATCGAGTCGTTGATGAAATGGAGCAACAACTGAGAGAATTCGCTGCTCAGGGCGGCTTCGCGACCGCCTCGATTGCGACATTTTTTGCACCGACCCGCAGCTTTGTTATGTGCAACATTGGAAACCCTCCGCCTATTGTTTACCGAAAACAAAAGCGGAACTGGGAAGTTATCCACGGCACCCAGCAAACGGGCGAATCGGACAATGGGGATGAACTATCGTCGATTGAAGGTGTCTTTACCAAAGGTGAATACCGTTTCATCGAAACGAAACTGGAGGTGGGCGATCACTTTTTGTTGTACGGCAATGGCTTCGCCCAATCGACATTCCCCGGTGGCGATGTCGTTGGACATTCGCGGTTGTTATCAGCCTTACAAGACGCCACCCACACAAATCCGGAAACCCGAGTAGAACATCTGGTTCGCCTGATTCGTGAAGCAAGTAAAGACAGTGAAGACAGCACGATGCTCGCGTGCACAATCACCGACCAATCCGTCGGTTTACGGAACAATTTATTAGCTCCGATTCGTCTGCTTCGAAAAGCCAAAGACAGTACCAACCTGAATGAATAGTTGGTTGCTAGTCGGGTCACCCCGGTCACTGGGTCACCCCGGTCACTGACAACTCCCTGATGGACCAATTCGTTCGGTCACGCAATCAGGCGACCCCATTAGCACCGGGACAACTGCTCGGTTCGCTCAATCGCTACGGTGGATGAGGCGATATCGGGAAACTTGCAAAGTAGCCGCCGGTACAAGCGAGCAGGGTAGTGGTAAGCTATCTGCATGAACACTACGACACGAATCGGCTGCAAAATCGCTGCGAATTTCTGCCTGCTGTTGCTGCTGCTAGCACCGTCGTACTTGCACGCGACGGACGCCCCAGTCTTGGATCTCGAGTTTACCCGCGAGGGCAATTATCTGATTGCCATCTCCCAATCTGGCTTAACCGTTTATCGATGGCCAGAATTGACTCTTGCCAAGAGTGAGTCCATCGAGCAAGCCTCGCGGTTAGTCTCTTCTGTTCTAGATACTCCTCAAGATCTTCACGTCTCTAAGTATCATGACATGATCACTATTTCTGGTGGTCCGGCGACAGAAGCGGGAGTTTCGCTTTCCTTTTCACTGCCATCCTGGGAACTCAAAACTCGCCAACAATTCCACGAGGACAGTGTGATGGCAACACAGTGGATTGACGCAACTCGCCTGCTATCCGCCGGCATGGATTCTCAGATTAGTCTTTGGTCTCCAGAAAACCCGGCATCGTCATCCTTGTTATCGGGGCACTCCAAAGGCGTCACTGCAATCTGCACAATCAGTGATCAATACGCGGTGAGTGGCGGATTGGACCAAACGATTCGCTTATGGAACTTAAAAACACTTCAACTCGAAAAGAGCTTTAATCATCACGCTGGTTCGATTACTGCACTGGCTCTTCAAAGCGACTCTGGATCTTTGCCATTGGTTGCCTCAGCGAGCGAAGATCAAACTGTACGCTTTTGGCAGCCAACAATTGGCCGGTTGGTTCGCTTTGCACAACTTGATGCAACACCACTGAAAATTGTCTGGCAAATAAACCCTGAACCGAATGAAAAGAAACATTTGATCGCCGCCTGTGATGATGGCTTGATCCGTATCATTGACTCTCAAACCGCAAGTGTGATCCGAACGATTGAGAGCGGTTTAACGTGGATTTATTCGTTAGCAATCCACCCAAAAGATGAAGTGATTCTTGTCGGTGGCGATTCAAATCAAATCATTCGTTTAGAGATGAATACTCCTTAATCATCGCAATGATTATCATCCCACCATTTGGGGAAGCACGACTATTGTTAGCGTGTCGGACTCATTCACTGGCTTAGCGCACAGGAACTCAAAAAACCTTGTTCTTAAACGAGAAGAAATTTGGTCACGTTACCCCGCATACATCGACAGTTATTCACGATCGTCATCGCAGCATTGATGGTTATCGCTGCAAATCCAATGTCCTCGGTAGCACAGGATAAGCAAACAAACATTCAAATTCGCTCGGACATTGTCTATGGTCACAAAGACGGATTAGCGATGACGTTTGATCAATACACGCCAATCTCGTCCGATCATCGTGGTGCAATTTTATTCATGGTGAGTGGTGGCTGGTTTTCTAAATGGGCGCCTCCCGAGCAGCAATTAGGTTTTTTCAGCCCGTTTCTTGACGCCGGCTTCACGATGTTTGCGGTGAGGCACGGCAGTAGTCCTCGCTACTCAATACCCGAAGCGATTGCGGATGTACGGCTTGCAGTGCGGCATATCCGAAAACATGCGGCGGAACTGAACATAGACGCCGACAAACTAGGGGTCATGGGAATGAGCGCTGGCGGACATCTCTCCCTAATGCTTGGAACCACCGGCGAAGACAGCAAGCCAAAGGAGAAAGAGCCTGAAAGCATCTCGAGTCGAGTCAGGGCAGTGGTCTCGTTGGTTCCTCCAACGGATCTCCGAGTCGCTGTCTGGGATGCCCCTGAGTCTCTACCGGAATATCGTCAGTTTCCTGCATTGAATCTCGAGATGGATCTAGCGGCTCAATGTTCGCCTGTGCTTCATGCTTCTCCGGACGACGCGGCATCTCTAATCATCATGGGTGAGAAGGATACGCTTGTACCGCCAAAACACGGAAACTGGATGCAGGAAGCATTTGAAAAAGTGGGAGCTGAATCCAAGCTCTTGATTTTACCCGGTGCTGGTCACGGACTTGAAGGCGTTGAGAATCGGGCAACCGTGATGCGAGAATCGCTCGATTGGTTCAAAAGATGGCTTACGAACCATCCAATGCCGTAAACGAACCTTCGGCATGTGGGGCATTCCTGTCCAAGTAAGCGAGCAGGCTTTGACTGGCAGGCTTTGACTGGCAGGCTTTGAACTCGAACATGAAGTGATCGAACACGATTGAAAAGTTTGAACGTCATGATTGCAACTAATTTCTCCTCCGCATCTTTCCTAATCGGACTTTGCAAGAATCGCTCCACGTGACTTGGGCTAGTTGACGAAATCGATAGAGAGGCTTCATCGAATTTCTCAACCTTGCTACGGTGCATCATGCCACTGCGTAAACTTTGGAACTCGCTGCGACGAAAAAGCAATCCATCCAATGGCAGTCTGAGTCATGAAAACACTGCTGACAGTGGATCCGTGGAACAGGGGGTTGTGAAACTCGAAAAAGCCACGTTCAAGCGACAATGCACTTCTCAGCTATGTCAGACCATTGCGCGACTGGCGCCCCAAACGATCCTCGAGATCGGCGTTGATGATGGAACTCGCGCTCTGGAATACCTCAGTGGCCTCAGTGCGGCCAATCAGTCGGTTCGATACTTTGCCATCGATCAATTCGAACTGGCTGGCGGAAAATTAAGTCTTCGAGAGTTCCATCAATTGTTGCGGTCGGCGGGTATCCGCCCGCAGCTATTTCCGGAATCCATAGTTGCTGGCCTTACTAGGTTCTCACATACCATCGGTTCGGCAGACGTGATTCTTGTTGCCGATGAAATCTCGGATCTTCAACGAGACACTGTATATCGCTTACTTGGTCGCGTCTCCAATTCTCAGACGAGCATCCTACAACCATGCGGCAAGCAGTGGGTGACGCTTTCGATTGATCCACAAATTGGGCGCCGAGCTGCTTAGCCCACCTACGGATCCGGAACTTTCGTGGATGCGAGCGATTAAGTGCCGAGGTTTGCGTTTCGTAATTGTGAAAGACTTCATGATCGCAAAGTCTTTGCGCGAGCCTGCTTTTTGTGTTTCAACAAATGACGCATGCATAGGAACGCATGTCCTTGGTGGCACTTTCGCCCGGCTCGATTGATGATTTAGACCCGCATCTCTTTCTTCGGATCATAACGATTGGTGGATATTTTCGGCCTGAGGAAGCAATAAGTTCTCAATTAGCCCCGTCGAAAGCAGGTGTTTTTGGCAAAAATATAGAAGAGGAACTATTCCATAGAATCCCACGTCCTAGTGGGAGGGCGATCGAGCACTCGTGTCGAATATTTCTCTACAAGGATCCCAAGCTAATGAAAAGTCGCGGGCTAAGCATCAAATCAAAAAAAGCACTGAAAGAATTAGTTGGAGAATCCGCCGGAACAGAGATTGCCGAGCTCATTACGCAAATGGCCAACGAGATCGAATCCCTGCGTCGAAATTCCCAGTCCGCAATTGCAGCTCCCGTGGATACGATCACTACGACCGTCTCCAACTCAGGGCAAACGGTCTAACAACTTCTACGACCAAGTTGCACGCCGTTGCTTTTTGATTCCAATGTCTGAATCAAGCTGGGAATCTCTGGACAACACTTGCTAAAGTCTGTGGGTAGAATCTTACCGCTTCACTGGAAATTCAATCCTGCGCTGCTAACACGGTGACAGAAGTTATCGCACAAGCAAAAAAATTTAATGACAACGCACTTAGTAACAGGCACGGCCGGCTTCATCGGATTCCACCTAGCCAAACGACTGCTGGAGCGAGGAGAGCAAGTCGTTGGGTTTGACAACGTTAACGATTACTACAGCGTCTCTTTAAAACGCGACCGCCTAGCTGAACTCACCAACTTTGAGAATTTCTCGTTCATTGAAGGCGATTTGGCGGATCAGTCCGCGGTGGACGCTGTCTTTCGCCAGCATGAGTTTTCTCGAGTGGTTCATCTCGCGGCGCAGGCCGGCGTGCGCTACTCGTTAACCAACCCTCGTGCATACACGGAAAGTAATATCACGGGCTTCATCAACATTCTTGAGGCCTGCAGGCACGCAAAAACTCCACACCTGACCTACGCGAGCAGCAGCAGTGTCTATGGCGGCGGAACATCTATGCCGTTCTCAACTTCGCAAAGCGTGGATCACCCGCTTAGCCTTTACGCAGCGACCAAGAAAAGCAATGAGTTGATGGCTCACACCTACAGTCATCTTTATGATCTACCCACAACAGGCTTGAGATTCTTTACCGTTTATGGACCTTGGGGACGGCCCGATATGGCTTTGTTTCTATTTACCAAGGCAATACTAGAGGGGCGGCCGATCGATGTTTTCAATCAAGGAAAGATGCGGCGTGACTTCACCTACATTGACGACATCGTAGAAGGCGTGGATCGGACCTCACAGCAAATTGCAACCGCTGATTCGGATTGGAGCAGCGATCGACCGAACCCATCGAGCAGCTCTGCGCCCTATCAGGTTTTTAATATTGGCAACAACGAGCCGGTCGAATTAAATCAGTTCATTGAATGCATCGAAAAAGCATTGGGGATGGAGGCGATCCGCAATCTACTTCCGATGCAACCGGGTGATGTCCCAGCAACCTATGCCGACATCGACGCGTTGGAAGCAGCAGTTGGGTTCCGCCCCGCTACGCCCATTGATGTCGGAATTCAGCGTTTTGTCGACTGGTATCGCGCGTACTACAATGTTTGAGCATGAGAAACGTTTGAGCTCTTGGAGGAGCTGGAGGGTTCTAAAAAACTTGATTCGGTACCTAACAGGGAACCTCCAAGGCATTCTTGTTGAGTAGGTTGCTATCCGACGAGCCCCAGTCCTAAATTTCACGACGTCGCCGATTTTGCCTTCTTCGCCTCGGGAACACACTCCATTTCAGTGGATGCTGAGGAAAAGCCGAGCCATTTTGATCGACGATGGGCAGGTCGTTTATTCGCCGCAGCGATTAAACTTTGGCGACCACGGAAACATTTAAAAAGCAAAAACCGTCGTAAAACGGGGGTATCTGCTCAAATTTATTGACGACGACTCAGGCGTTATGATCGGTAACGAGTAGCATCTCATGCGAGAACACGCCGGATTTCACTCGTCAGCCGTTGACATGATCAACGTGAAAGCTAACAGTGACCGTTAAATAGACCCATTTCATGATTTCAGGATTTCTCTGTCCTTATGTCTGACGTTAATTCCTCCGCCCCGCGGACCATGCTTGAGAAGATCTGGGATGAACATGTTGTCCATGCCCCAGAATCCGGCCCTTCAATCTTGTACGTCGACCTGCACTTGGTCCACGAAGTAACCAGTCCTCAGGCATTCGAAGGCTTACGACTCAATCAGCGATCCATCCGGCGGCCCGAACGCACGATCGCCACGCCTGACCACAATGTTCCGACTTCGGATCGAAGCTTGCCGATCGCGGACGAGATCAGTCGAAAACAGATCGAAACCCTGCGACAGAACTGCAAAGAGTTCGGTGTCACGCTATTTGACATTGGCGATGTTCGACAGGGAATCGTACACGTCATCGGACCGGAAAATGGCTACACGCAGCCTGGCATGACGATTGTCTGCGGAGACAGCCACACGGCGACTCACGGAGCATTTGGCTCGCTCGCTTTTGGTATCGGGACGAGCGAAGTGGAGCACGTTCTCGCAACGCAGACGCTTCGGCAGTTCAAACCCAAAACGATGGAGTTACGAGTCGACGGCGAATTACCACCTGGCGTGACAGCCAAGGACATGATCCTGTACCTCATTGGCCAACTCGGAACTGCCGGAGGAACTGGCTACGTACTCGAGTACACAGGACCATGCGTCCGAAAACTCTCGATGGAAGAGCGGATGACGGTGTGCAACATGTCGATCGAGGCGGGTGCACGTGCAGGGATGATTGCTCCCGACCAAACCACCTTTGATTACTTACGAGGCAAGCCAGAAGTCCCAAGTGACTTCGAGGCAGCAGTGGAACGGTGGAAACACTTCACGACCGATCCCGGCGCCTCATTTGACGTATCAAAAGTTTTTCAAGGCAAAGACATCGAACCACAAATCACTTGGGGCACAAATCCCGGGCAGGTTTGTGGAGTGAACCAAAGCATTCCAAGTCCTTCTGATTTCGCGGACCCAACGGACCAAAAGACAACAAGTAACGCACTGTCATACATGGGGCTTAACGCTGGCACACCCATCTCTGAGGTCAACATCAATCGTGTGTTCATTGGATCCTGCACCAATGCCCGCATCGAAGATCTTCGTGCTGCTGCAAAAGTCCTCAAAGGTCATCATGTCGCTTCCGACGTTAACGCGATGGTGGTACCGGGAAGCGGTCAGGTCAAAGCGCAGGCGGAACAAGAAGGTCTGGATCTGATTTTCAGAGAGTCCGGCTTCGACTGGCGAGAACCCGGTTGCAGCATGTGTCTTGCAATGAATCCAGATAAGCTTGCGCCCGGTGAACGATGTGCCAGCACCAGTAATCGCAACTTCGAAGGTCGGCAGGGCAAGGGTGGACGCACCCACCTGGTTAGCCCCGAAATGGCTGCCGCTGCGGCGGTCGCCGGTCGTTTTGTGGACGTTCGTGACTGGGACTACAAAGCCTAGGATCGGAAACCACCAAACAAGATGCTAGACGCTGCGGGTTACGCAGCGACACCGTCAAGATTAAAGCGTCACATTTACCACTAGCTTTGATCGCCATCGTCCAATCAACAATCAACGATTCAAAAGACAGATATGCAAAGCTTCACTGTGCACACCGGCGTCGTCGCCACCATGGACCGAGCCAACGTTGATACCGACCAGATCATTCCAAAGCAGTTTCTTAAACGAATTGAGCGAACGGGCTTTGGACAGTTCCTTTTTTATGATTGGCGATTTCATGATGATGGAACCACCCCCAATGCTGAATTTGAACTCAACCAACCAGAAGTTGAGGGTGCGAGCATCCTGATCGCGAGACAAAATTTCGGAAGCGGCAGCAGTCGAGAGCACGCGGTTTGGGCTTTGGATGACTACGGATTTCGCGCGGTTATCGCTCCCTCATTCGCAGACATCTTCTTTAACAACTGTTTCAAAAATGGCGTTTTGCCAATCGTCTTATCCGATGACGAGGTCAATCAAATTTTTGAAATCGCTGACAAGAATCCCACGTTAGAGCTCACCGTTAACTTGGAATCACAAAAAATTCTGGGAGACGGCATCGATTTCTCTTTTGAGATCGACCCCAGTCGTCGCCATAACCTTCTTAACGGGCTTGACGACATCGCTCAAACACTTCAGCACGAAGACAAGATTCACGAATACGAAGCAAACCGCAGTTGGTAGTCGACGCCCGATATCGGCTTGGCGATATTCCGGAAGATTGCTCGCCGAGAGGCCAGTCTGGCGATCGTCAAACGCTCAAGAATCAGCTTTTTGCAATCACGGGGGCGATCAACATACCGTCTAGGTTTGGATTCATGCTCAACCAACTAAACGATTTGATTACCGTCCCTTTTCATCAAAAGTGACTCCCCCCAAAACGTAAAGTCTTCAATTGAGTCGCGTGGCAAAAGAAGACGTCCCGGCTGGGTCGGTGAGTACGAGGTTTGCCTATTTGCAAAGTCGGACGTACCCCGGGACATCAATGTTTACGGGACGTTTTAGGATTAAGCGAAGCACTGAGCCACAGAGATACATGACGCAGGTTGGCAGCCGGATCGATGGGCCGCCCTAGATCAAGCAAATCAGCTCGTCCGATGCAACGATTATCGCCGAAGTGACTGACTTTGGGCAGCTAAGTCCATGTGACCGAATAAGGTTTGCTCTCTTCGTACCAAGTAAAACTTCGCACGAGGTCCATTCTGCATATCAGGATGTTCGAGGATACCAGCTAGATCGGTCAGGCTGGTTGTCTGCCAGCCGTGAATGCCCAGGAGAACATCTCCACTGAGGATGCCCTGCTGTGCCGCAGGTGAACCGGGACGTACATCCGAGATATAGAGCCCGCCTTGATATTTAGTCTTCATGCGATAATTGAGCCGACGCATGTTCGCATCGGGGACCGTTTGGGTACGAATACCGATGACTTCCCAAGCGGTCTGTGCAACCTGATCCGCTCGACTGAATCCCGAGTCAAATTGGACAGCAACTTCTAGACGCTCGCCAGAACGCTCCACCTCGAGATCCAATGCATCACCCGGATCCACCTCGAGAAGTGCAAGAACATAATCCAGACGGTCATCGATCATCTGCGAACCGACGCGGACCACGCGGTCACCCGGTTTCAGCCCGTTCCCATTGGCGGGACTGCTTGCGGAGACATTCACGACGGTGACACCGTCGCCCTCGCAAGGTCCTCCGTCGGTTCGCACACCAGTAATCAATCTTGCATCGTTGAATTGTTCAACCATTTCGGTAACGGTCTCGACGACCTGATCAATCGGAATCGCAAAGGCTATTTGCTGTGCACCCACCCTCACGGCAACATTAATTCCAATGATCTCTCCATCGATGTTCAACAGTGGACCCCCTGAATTGCCAGGATTAATCCCCGCACTGGTTTGGATGAGATCGTGATACTCCTGTTTCTCATTGACGGGAACGTCGCGATGAAGAGCACTAATGATCCCTTGAGTGCTGGTGTGAACGTATCCAAACGCGTTACCAATCGCGATCACACTTTCTCCAACCATAAGATCCGCACTCGTTCCGCGAGGAATCGTCGGAAGTGGATCCGTTGATTGAATTTTGACGAGTGCAAGATCGTTTCGAATGCGAGCCGCGATCAAGTCCGCTGTAACTTCTCGGCCATCCGAAAGGGTGACGTAGATTTTCTCGACATCCTCGACCACATGGTAGTTGGTGATGACGTAACCTCTCGGGTCAACTATTACACCCGTTCCCATTCCGTTGACATGCTTAAAGCTCTCCGGACCCGTCGCTCCTGCCATCCCCGCTGCTGTGGTTCGCACGGTTTTCTGCCCATGAAGGTTGACGACCGCAGGCGAAGCACGTCGAATCGCTAGCACCGTTGGTGTTTCACGAGAACTTAGAGCAACGGAGTCGCTGGATTCTTGGGCCAACGCGGCTGAATCAATGCCGAAAATGCCTGTCGCGACAAAGACGGCGATGCGGAAGACGTGACAAGTGGATTGCATAGAGTCCCGTAGCCGAATCATTGCGTTGCGTATCTGCCGGTGGAACCACAAAAGTTCACCGAGGACATACTGGATTAACCGGTACGAGTGATTCCATCGGAACTTCACCGCACACCGCTTGACCAACAGCCATACCCTCCGCAAGGTTTGCCAGACTTAACAAAACCACCGCTCTTCACTCAAAAGAAAACGGAATTTCACCTCCCAAAAAGGTAAACTCCAATTCCCGCGATACCGAAAGCGGCGGGAATTTCAGGTCAGGGGAAACCGCCAAACCCAAGAACAGGCGGAGCGTGTGAGATTTTTAGGCAAAGCGCGTGATCGAAAGGATATTTGGCTCAAGTATCTAAACAGCATCTCGATCGGCCGCGTTTGCCAAGATCAGCAAATCATTAATCGACTCGTTGAGACCTCGCGGACGCGTCGAGTTACCATCAGGACCTAGCCATGAACACCTGCAAACTCATCTTCTTATGCTTGATCGCGTTGACCATATCGGTGAATGTCACACGAGCAGAAGATAAACGCCCCGATATCGTCTTCATCATCGTGGATGATCTGAACGACTGGCTCGGTTGTCTCGGTGGGCACCCCAATGCCAAATCCCCAAACATTGATGCGATTGCAGCTGATGGCATGTTGTTTTCGCAGGGCTATTGCAACTCACCTCAATGCCGTCCCTCCCGCACCAGCCTGATGACCGGCGTGTACCCGTTTAAGACGGGAACGTATTTCAACGCTCGCTTCGATCAAGAGAGCAATGTCACCACACCTACACTCCAAAAATTCTTTATGGAGAGCGGATACCGCGTCGCCAGCGGCGGAAAGGTTTTCCATGGCACGCCTGGGAAACATGGCGATTCCTTGTTTAAGAAGCCGAGCGACCCGAAACCGCCAAAGGGCCACAACAACTTCAACGCCATGGCCGCTCCTAACGACGGATATGCTCTTGATGTCAAAGATGAAGAGATGAGCGACTACAAGGTTGCTCAGTGGGCAACGGAGCAATGGAACACAGTTACGGACAAACCGTTGCTCATGACCGTCGGGTTCTTCCGTCCCCATCGTCCGCTGCATGTGCCGAAGCCGTGGTTTGAGCAGTTCCCGCTCTCATCGATTCGACGTCCAACCGAACCGGATGGTGGGGACGACTGGGATGATATTCCTGAGTTCGCTCGACAACTTGCCCGCACCCATGCACACAAACCGCTTCACAACGGGCTAAGCGATCACGAGTACATCGTCGCTAACGACGCGTGGGATGCCACGATCCGTGCCTATCATGCATCGATCGCGTTCGTTGATCACCAGATCGGTCGGTTGATCAGCAGTCTGAAGAAAAATCCGCGCGGGCGCGAAACCTATGTCATGCTGGTCAGCGATCACGGCTGGCATCTGGGCGAAAAGAAACACTGGTGCAAAGGAGCCATCTGGGAACAGACAACCCATATTCCCTTCATCGTTCGCGGTCCGGGGATCCAAGCTGGAACGACATGCACGCAGCCAGTGAGCCTGATTGACGTTTATCCGTCACTGCTTGATCTCGCCGGGCTAGACGTTCCCGAATGGCTGGACGGCACTTCCATCAAGCCTCAACTGACCGATCCATCTACACCACGCGGCCCCGCGATTTCGTCGTACGGTGACGGTAACACCTCCATACGCACCGAAAATTGGCGATACATTCGCTACGAAGACGGTAGCGAGGAACTTTATGATCACCGAATTGATCCCAACGAATGGACCAATCTGGTGGATAAACCCGAGCACACAGAGACGGTAAAGAGGCTGGCCGAAATGATTCCGAATCAACAGCATCCAGGACTCAAAGTGCAAACGTGGTTCGACAAGTTTCAGAAGTGAACGTTATCTCGCCAAAGTTCTTGTCCCGCGTTGCGATCGAAAATTCCGTTCAGACGGACACAACATTCGAAAAATTCGCTCGCGGTAAGGAAGGCGAGAGTGTACCTAGCATGGGCCGAGAAATCGAAAACGTACAAAACACCATGTATTTTAGCGATAGACGTGTCGTGCGAGAAAAACTCTAACTCTACGCACTGACGTGTAGCACTAAGTTCGCAGGATGAGACGAGTACATCCGGAGGGAATCACCCCCCCACCCTTGGTTCCAAAGAAAATTAAGGTCCGCAGCGAGTTCATGAAAACTTTTATCAGGCTACACTAAGGTCCGCGGTGTCACGATTGTTTGAGATTCAATCTCAAATAAACTGCAAAACACCTGATTTCCACCTCGTCTTGGCATGACGCCTCGATGATGATCTCCAGTCACCCAGAGCGATTTACAATCGAATTTTGTTCCGATGGAGATAGACGTCATCAGTTTCGACGATCAGGCCAAGAATTTGATGGTCGAAAATTTTGACGTTCAGTCGCCCAGTCATGCCAAGCCTGGATTCATTAGACGGCTGGGACGTCGCCTTCGTCGCCTACTATCGGTTGGCTTTTGCATTTTTTCACTCGTGGTGTTGCTGGCATTACTCACAGCAATTCCAATCCTACAGTTGATCGCCTTTGGTTACCTATTAGAGGTTTCGGGCCGACTAAAAAATGGCGGTCAGATTCGCAACGCACTACCTCAACTGAGGCAGGCGGGCTCAATCGGCATGGCGGCCGCGGCGATCTTTCTCGCTGCCCTGCCAGCACAATTACTGACCCACTGGGAATCCGTTGCTCAGATTATCGATGCGAATTCGAGTCAGGCAAAACTGCTGCGTGTCGCGGCAATTGCCTCATCAATCCTTGCAATGATCTATCTAATGTGGGCTTGGGTTCGTGGTGCGACACTCAGATGCTATTTATGGCCCCAGCCAAAACGTTTTTTCCGAGAAGCTTGGCGTTGGCGTACTTGGCGAGAAACGCCCGATCAACTTTGGGACTTCACCACCTCGCTGGATCTACCCAAGTACTTTTGGTTGGGATTGCGTGGTGCCGCAGGCACTCTTATTTGGCTTTCCCCAACCATCATCATTATTTTTGCTTTTCGCGAAGGCGAAACGGGTCTCGCCGGCATTGTCGGCTTCGTTGCCATTTTGTGCCTCGGGTTTAGCTTGCTTTATTTACCAATGCTTCAAGCGCACTTCGCAGCCGAGAATCGTCTTTCAGCAATCTTTGAGAGGAAGAGAGTTCGGCAGCTTTTTCGATCTGCGCCATGGGCATGCCTATTTGCGATGATTTTCTCGCTATTCGTGACACCGATTCCGCTATATCTCTTGAAAATTGAAGCGACGCCGAAAGAGGTTGTTTGGCTCCCATGTCTCGTTTTTATCGCATTCATTCTTCCGGCAAAAATAGGAATGGGTCTTGCAGTGCGAAGAGCAGAACGAAGAACGCCCAGTGTTTCTCGGCTCGGAAAAATTGCTCGATTCTTGGCACGAGCCGGAATCTTTATCGTCGTAGCGATCTATGTCGTATTTGTTTACGTATCTCAATACACCAGTTGGGATGGATTACTAACATGGATACAGCAACATGCGATCCTTATCCCCGTTCCATTTTTAAGCGGAACTTGATCAACCGCATGTAACCTCAAGAGATGACTCTGCGACAAACCTGTCCCACCAACCTTCCCTTGCTCCAACAACCCGATGCCAGCACGACACGCTAATTTGATCATCATGACCGCCTGCATCAGCATGCTGTGTTACGTGGTGCAACGTCGAACCAAAACCGCACTCATGGTCGGAGATGCGGTCGCGATGATCGATACTTATTACGTCGATCCCGTTGATCGCGATCAATTGATTTTGTCGGCGATGAATGGGATGACACAGAGTCTTGATGACCACAGTGAATTTATCACTGAACAAAATTACCAAGCCTTTCAAGATAGTATTCAACAAGAGTTCGCCGGAATTGGGATCTATGTTGAACAACCCGAACCCAACCAGCCAGTGCGTGTCGTTACACCACTTGTGGGTTCACCAGCGTTAGACGCGGGAATGATGCCGGGGGATCGAATCCTAGAAGTGGATGGCGAGGATGTTTCAACCATGGAACTCCAAGAAGTTAGCAAACGCTTGAAAGGACCCGTTGGAACCGCGATACGAATCACTCTTGATCGCGAATCGAAAAAAATTCAACTTGATGTTCGACGTGAAACCATCGAGATTGATTCGGTAATCGGTGATCACCGCGACGAACAGAACCAATGGGTTTATCGCCTAAAACAGCAACCAGAGATCGCCTATTTGCGTTTAACAAGCTTTGGGGATCGAACCGTAGACGAAATCAAGTTCGCGTTGGCGAGTCTCAATGACGATTACCGCGGGATCATCATCGACCTCAGAGGCAATGGGGGTGGGTTATTGAATGCAGCGGTTGAGATCAGCGACATGTTCTTGACCCAAGGTCGAATCGTCTCCACACGAACTCGTGGAGGAGTGCTCGAAGACCAATTTGATGCGAGCGAAGGAATCTTAGTTGACCCGTCCAAACCGGTTTCAATTCTGATCGATCAAGACTCTGCTAGCGCTAGCGAGATTTTGGCCGCTTGCCTACAAGACCATGGACGAGCTGCCATCGTGGGTAAGCGCAGCTTTGGAAAAGGGACGGTGCAGAATATCCTACCGTTGCAATATGGGCGAAGCGCCCTGCGGCTGACGGTTGCTCGGTACTACCGCCCTAACGGAGAGAACATTCATCGCAAACGCGACGCCAAGGACGAAGATCAATGGGGAGTTCTTCCCGACGAAGGCTTTGATGTCGACCTCGATCCAGACAATCTAGAAAAACTTGCCAAACGCTGGCGTGAAGCTTCCTATCCTTTGCTGGCGAGCAATCCTCCCAACGATCTTTCTGACTCAATGACGAGTTCACCTTCTCAAGAACCATTACCTGAAAAGGTCAACCCGAGCATCAACGAGGGAACTCGTGAGACCTCAGAAAGTCGAATCGACACTCAACTTTGGGCCGCTGTCGACGCTCTGAAACTGGATCTCAGCGAACCCAGCAAAACCCTTGAAACCTCCATCCATTAGCCGCAACCGCCTTAACTGTTAGACGCAGAAAGGTCATATCAATCCACACAAATTACCGGAACGTCTCTTCCACTACCCCGGGTTAGGCCTTGCTCCCCTTTTTCCACAGAAACAACACATGAGAAAGGATGAAGGGTAAGCCCAAGTAATCCGTCACGCCGATGTTTTTGGAGTAGCGGGACTCGTTAACTCAATCATCCACCACAACACATCGCCACACGCTAAGACGCACCAAAGGTCAAAGATGGGCATCTACGATCGGGACTACGGACGGGAAGCCTATTCCCCATTCGAACAATCCGCCGCTCCTCGCAGCATGACATTTACCCTCATTATCATTAATGTCTTTGTCTTCATTGCTGAACTAGTAACGCGTGACGCGGTTCCACAGTCAGATGGCATTCGTGTTCTAGACAGCTTCCTTATCGATTGGTTTGCCATTAACAGTGAAACGCTGATGGAACCGTGGATGTGGTGGCAATTCCTCACCTATGGGTTCGCTCACGATGTCTCCAATATCAATCATCTTTTGTTCAACATGATTGGGCTCTTTGTTTTTGGACGAGATGTTGAAAACCGCTTGGGAAGAAAAGAATTTCTTCGTTTTTATCTGATCGCGGTAATTGCCGGTGGTGTCGTCGGAAGTCTGACTCATTGGTTTGCTGGTAACGCAAATGGGACCATTGGAGCCAGTGGGGCGGTGATCGCTACGGCAATCTTATTTGCCTGTTTTTTTCCAAATCGTGAACTTCTTTTGATGATGATCATCCCTGTAAAGGCTTGGGTGATGGCCATTATTTTCATTACCGCCGACCTCGCTGGCGCTTTAGGCATCTTTAGTCTTTCTGAAAATACAGCGTTCACGGTTCACTTAGCGGGAGCTTTCTTTGCTCTGGGCTATTACCGATTTGGGTGGAATTTTAGAAGCCTACCCGACCTTTCGATTGGATCGCTGCAACGACGCGTTCGCGATCGATCGAGGAAGATGAGTTTAAAAATCCATAACCCCGATAAATACCTTGCCCGAGACGCAGAAGAGGCGGATCGCATTCTTGCAAAGATTCACGAGGAGGGGGAAGCTAGCCTCACTTCTAGCGAACGAAAGACACTCGAACGATACAGTCGTCTTCAAAGAGAGAAAAGAGATCGCTAGCGAGTAGCTAAGTGACAAGATCTTCCTTGAGAATACCGCGTAGCGACGCTTACCATTTAACCCAAAGAATCAATCCAAGAAAGCATCATGAATTCTCGAATCCAAATCATTGGCATTGGTGATGACGGAATGGATGGACTCACGACCTATTCACGAAACCTCATTCATCAGGCCGAGGTCGTGATGGGTGCGAAACATTTACTCGGAATGCTTTCGCCGACGGATGCTGAATTAATCGATGTCGGTAATGATCTCGGTCACCTAAAGCAGCTCATTGCCGGACTCGATGATCGCCCAACCGTCATGCTGGCGAGTGGAGATCCACTGTTCTACGGAATCACACGTTTCCTGACTCAGTCGCTCGGTAAAGATCGATTCGAGATAGTTCCCCACGTGAGTAGCATGCAGTTAGCTTTTGCGAGGGTAAAAGAAAATTGGGATGATGCTTACCTGACCAACCTCGCGATCCAACCGCTTGATCGTGTTGTTGATAGTATTCGCACGGCAGAACGAGTCGGATTATTCACAACCGACCAGATTCCTCCATCAGTGGTGGCTGAATCGTTACTCGATCGAAGAATCGACTATTTCACCGCTTATGTTTGCGAAAATCTGGGAACTCCCGATGAAGTCGTAACCCAAGGGGATCTGAAGTCGATCAAGGATCAAACCTTTGGATCCATGAACGTTATGGTTCTTGTTCGACGTGAGGGCGCAGCTGATCGGCCGAGTGGTAGTCATCAAAGACGCTTATTTGGCAATCCGGATGACTTGTTCCTTCAATCTCGACCTAAACGCGGGCTGATCACCCCTGCCGAAGTCCGCTGCATCGCGTTGGCAGAGATGCATATCACGCCAACCAGCGTGATATGGGATGTTGGTGCTGGCAGTGGATCACTTGCCATTGAGGCTGCATCATTAGCCTCGCGAGGGAAGGTATTTGCGATCGAGATGGATGCTGAAGATTATGGGATGATGATCGAGAATGCTGCCATGTTTGATGTACCGAGCCTGATTCCAATACACGGGCAGGCGCCGGAAGCATGGCAGGAACTTCCCGACCCCGACGCAATCTTTGTCGGCGGTAGCGGCCGGATGGTACCGGATCTAGTGAGGCAAGCAGTTAAAAGATTGGCGCCCATGGGACATATCGTCGTCAACGTCTCGAGCCCTGATAATCTTGTAGCAGTTCAGCATGAACTTGAAAAAGCAGACCTGCAACCGGATGTAAGAATGATTAATATCGCGCGCGGGCAATATCAACTCGATCGAGTACGATTTGATGCCCTGAACCCTACATTCCTCATCTTGGGACGCAGGATCTAAAGTTCGTAGCCTTAGCCTTGGACTGGCACGACTTCTTTTGTCGATAACGGAAGAAATGCGCATTGGCATCAAGTCAGTGTTGTAACTGCAACTGATCAACAAGCCGGCTAACTTGAATCTAATACCGGCCAAGCCAATCGACTAGAGGCTTATCTATGCATATTCACAAGGCGGTCATCACTGCAGCCGCACCAGGTCAAAATCGACTACCACTTCAGCAACTTGTTGACCGGTTTGGCGAAGAGAAAACAGCTTTGCAATTGGTACTTGAAGAGTGTTGGTCTTCTGGAATTGAAGACGTATGCGTGATCATCTCTCCCGGAGACGAATCAGCTTTCATTGCTGCGACCGGCCGACACGATGGCAATGTAACTTTTATCACTCAAGACAAACCGCTTGGCTATGCAAATGCCCTCTTGATCGCAAAAAATTTTGTTGGCGACTCACCCTTTTTGCATCTGGTAGGTGATCATCTGTTCCTGAGCGATCGCGAACAAACGTGTGCATCTCAATTGTTAGAAGTAGCGGCGAATTCAGGATGCACAGTGTCCGCCGTTCAGTCCACTCGAGAAAACAACCTACCCTACTTTGGCATCTTGAACGGTCGCCCCATTGCGAACCAAAATGGTTTATTCGAGGTCGAGAATGTTTGCGAAAAGCCAACACCCACGTTCGCGGAACAATCGCTAGTAACACCTGGATTAAGGTCAGGACACTACCTTGGTTTTTTTGGACTACATGTCCTTACAAATCAGGTCCTCAAAATCCTCGAAGAATTGCCAGAGACAAAAGGCTCGAGAAAAACGACGCTATCTGACGCCTTGAACGCTTTACCTTCCAGAGAGAAATATCTTGCGTTCCAAGTTCAAGGTCATCGCTGCAATTTAGGCGTAAAGTATGGCTTGCTGCGTGCCCAATTGGCGATCGGGCTATCAGGACAAGATCGAGACAAGATACTCACGGAACTCGTCGATCTACTAGCTAATCGACCTCAGGGAGGAAGTGAGAGATGAACCCCCTGATACAGCTGATTGTCTCGGAAGATGATTGCATCAGAAATCAACCGCTTGAATCCATCTGCGTTCATTTGGATGCAGAATCTCTCGTTCAAAACGCGATGGACTTGGACCGATTTCGTCGAGAATCGGATAATCTTTATCACCGTGTTCGAGCCCTCTTTTTCATCTCTGCGATTTATCGTTATTACCTCCCGAAGGCATTGATTGAGGCGAATCCGGGAAAGATTCCCTTCGCTGGTTACCAGCATCTTCTGAAGAGGCGATTTGTTGAAGCAATCGATTTGTTTATCAACGAGCAATCAAAAAACGGCCCCAGCGATGGGCTCTGCAGCGCACTCGCGGAAGCTTATCACCAACTTGGGTTTCAAACACTTGCTGACCAAGTTCGCCGTAGCGTTCGAACCGTTAAGGGAAATCAGTGGATGTTTCGTATCGGTCATCCTGCCGACCATCCGCTGCGTTTTCGCCCTGAGCTTTTACACCGAGGCGACAAGAACAATTGCCGCCCAACGCTGAGAGAAGAGACAGCGGTCCGTATGGATTTTTCTCACAGCGCTTGGAGTGATATTTTTTTTCTTGGCATGGATTTTCCCCAAGGCGCACGTGTTCTCAATGCATCGGTTGACTTAGCGGTGTGTGGTCGGGACGGAGAGCCAAAACCTCCGATCGAGACATACCTTCGCGTTATCGACGAACCCGTCATCAGACTCGTGAGCGTTGACCTTAACGCTTCAGTCGAGATGACTCGTGTCTCTGACATCTTTGATTTTGCGAGCGACTACTTGGGGCTATTAAAAGCGGCACTGGTTGCTTCGGGAATTGTCCCACCCGGCCTCGACGGATCTAATCAATCAATTAAAGAACTGCTGGCGGAGTTGGTTGGCCACGGAAACGGAATAGAACTCGTCAGCCAAATAAATGATATCCCAAAGGGATCACGACTCGCCGTTTCAACGAACCTGCTGGGATCTTTAATCTCGATCCTAATGCGTGCAACCGGACAAATCTCGCAACTCGCAGGACCACTTACCGAGCAAGACCGTCAACTCGTTGGCGCACGTGCAATTCTTGGAGAATGGATCGGAGGAAGTGGTGGTGGCTGGCAGGATTCAGGCGGGGTGTGGCCAGGAATCAAGTTGATCGAAGGGGTAACTGCACAAGCGGGAGATGCGGAATACGGGGTCAGTCGCGGCAGATTAATGCCTCGACATCAAATTCTCGACTCGACCCAAGCCTCTGATGAAACAAGACAAAAGCTACAAGAAAGCCTCGTGCTCGTTCATGGTGGTATGGCTCAGAATGTCGGACCGATTCTCGAAATGGTCACCGAGCGATACCTCCTGCGTAGCGAATCTGAATGGTTAGGTCGCGAACATGCGATTGGCATTCTTGACCAAATCCTTGCCGCTATTGCAAACGGTGATATCCAAGAAATTGGTCGGCTCACCACCGAAAACTTTGAAGGGCCGCTACAAACGATCATCCCTTGGGCGACCAATCGCTTCACGGATCTTGTCATCCTTAGGTGCAGGGAAAAATACAAAGACGACTTCTGGGGCTTCTGGATGCTCGGCGGAATGGCCGGTGGTGGGATGGGATTTTTATTCAACCCACGCATCAAGGAAGAAGCGAAAGGTTGGCTCGGCGAAACACTCGTTGCAACCAAGCAGGAGTTATCCGAATCCCTTCCTTTTGCAATGGACCCAGTTGTTTACGATTTCAAAATCAATGACCGTGGAACATACGCGGAACTCTTGTCTGACAAACCTGATCCGATGTCAGATCGCTACTATGCCCTAAGATTGCCAAGGCTACTCAGGCAGCCACTGCGTGAATTGTCTAAAGATCGTCAGAGAGAATTAAGCTCCATCGGCCAACGGTGCCGAGACGATTCCGATTCTCTTTCAGGAGCACTTCTTAACAGCATCCTTCCCCAGGCGTCTCAACTCTCGCCCACCGGCGACAGCCTTCCAAAATTACTCGCTGAATGTGGATTCGATCGCCAACAGCACGAGGCAATCCGAGAGGACTTACAGAAGGGAAAAATTGGGCTAGCCCACAACCGACTTTCTCCCAGTGTTTCCATTACCGACGTTGTCCCGGCTGATGTGATTGATTTGAGATCGGCAACGGACAGCG
>JADHOA010000332.1 GCA_016779185.1 Rubripirellula sp. | reverse complement strand
ACCCCAAATACGTGAATCAAATTCTGGATCGTCTGGAGCGGAAGCAACCAGAAGTCAACACCCGGTTACTTTACGTTGAACAACCCTTTCCCTACGACCTCGAAGCCAATCAGATCGACGTGCATACTGTCTCAGAACGCAAACCGCTGTTCCTAGATGAGAGCGCACACGACTGGCAATTCGTCGCATTAGGACGATCCTTGGGCTGGACGGGCGTGGCATTGAAAACATGTAAAACACAATCGGGTGCAATCCTAAGCCTCTGCTGGGCAAAAGCCCACGGCATGCCATTAATGGTGCAAGACTTGACCAACCCAATGCTCGCACAGATTCCACATGTTCGTCTTGCTGCCCACGCTGGAACCATCATGGGAGTGGAATCAAATGGGATGCAGTTTTATCCAGAGGCATCGCTTCCGGAGGCAAGTGTTCATCCCGGGATCTACAAGCGACAAAAGGGTTATCTCGACCTCTCCACCATCGAAGGGAACGGATTTGGATACCGAGTCGATGAGATGCGTCGCACACTCCCTCAAGGGCACTCCGCTACTTAACGGGCACCCAAGCGTCCCGGTAGCCACTCAGACAACGTGATCGCACGTCTATCGAGCAACAACCCGCGTCTTGAACCGTCTGATGGGTTGGAGTAATGACGTATCAACAGCACGATAGGTAATCGTTCAGTGCGTATCCTCAACGAGGATTCAAGGGTGCGAATAGGTGTTTGATCAACAACACGCCAAATCAGCAAAACGCCTCAAAGTCATTCTCCGATGCGTCTCACAGAGGCTTCAAGGTCGCTAACGCTTCGTCAATTTTTAGTTCACGACGCTCTCTTTCGAGAAAATAGCTCACGCGACTGAACCCTGACTCTGACAGCAAGCGAAGCGCCGTTTCAAAACCATCTCCGACTCTCAAGGGCTCATGAGCGTCCGCACCGAGAGTAATCGGAATACCTCGTTTTGAAATCTCGCTCAGCATGCTAGGCATCGGGTTCATCTCCGACACCGTTTTATTAACGCCCGATGTATTCAGCTCCATCGCCACACCGGTCTTGGCGATTCGATCAAGCGCATCACAGATATCCGAAAAGACGGCATCGGGATCCCAAGTCATAAAATTTTTAATCAAATCCGGGTGCGAAATGGAATCAAAGAGTCCTGTTTCTGCGGCCTTGGCAAGCAAGTGAAAATACCTTCGCTGTACCTCAATCGCGTCATCATGCCAGTAACGCTCCCTCCACTCAGAAATCTGAGGATGGACTGAACCAAGAACGAATTGAAAATCAGCAGACTGAAGCTGTCGCTCCAAATAAGCTTCCATTCCTTCGAAATAATCGGCTTCGATCCCTAAGCGAACATCCACCCTCCCCATCAACTGCTCACGCGTTTTTTCGACTAATTCAATGTAGTTTTCAAATTCATCTTCGGCCATCCTCACTGCCGCAGAAAAACCGTTTGGCATCGGATTATGGCATGTCACAATCAGCCCCTTGAGTCCGCGTCTTTCTGCCACCGCAGCGTATTCATCAGGCCAACCGTGTGCATGTTTGCAAAGAGGGGTATGCGAGTGAGATTCATAAAGGAGTGGTTCAGACATGCTTCTTGTTTTGTTGGTGGTTGATTCTGATCTTCGAATTCGATCCGATTGAACCCTAGAAGAGCATCATACGAAAAGGATTGTCGCAAGATCTAGCGAAGATCCCTAAGATGTTTGGATCTACCGCGAATTGACCAATGATGATCACTCCACTTACTTGTCAAAAACCAAAACGAGACTTCGGTGTTTTCGAAACCGCTATTTGCAAATCCAACGAAGAGCATTCCTTTGAAATCGTCAAAACAAATCATTGCACTGATGCTGTTCGCTCAAGCTTGCTTTACAGGTCTCAAAGCAGAGGCAAAGGAGCAAATTGTCACGAATCGAACCAAGTCGCCCAACATCCTGTTTATCGCTGTGGACGACCTTGCCTGTACATTGGGTTGCTATGGAGATGTCGTTGCTAAAACGCCCAATCTAGATCGCCTTGCCGCTTCGGGGGTCATATTCCAACGAGCCTACAATCAAATTCCACTGTGCAATCCAACGCGAGCCTCATTGATGACAGGGCTTCGGCCCGATGAGATCAAGGTCTATGATTTAGACAGGCACTTTCGGGACGAAGTTCCCGACGTTGTCACGTTACCGCAAGCATTCCAGAACGCTGGTTACGAAGCGATTCGAGTCGGAAAGATCTATCACTACAACGTCCCAGCATCAATCGGCACCGATGGTTTTGATGATCCGCCATCATGGAACCAGACCATCAATCCTTCAGGAAGAGACAAGGAGGAAGAGTCACTCATCATCAACGCCGAGCCACATCGCCCCGTTAGCGCCGCATTAAGCTGGCTGGCAGCAGAAGGGGACGACCAAGAGCAGACCGATGGCATGATCGCGAGTGAAGCAATCAAACTTCTCAAACAAGCACGCGAGAAACCTTTGTTTTTAGGCGTTGGGTTCTTTCGTCCCCACACACCCTATGTCGCGCCGAAAAAATACTTTGATCAACATCCACTTCGTTCCATGCGACTTCCCTTTGCACCGACCGGTGATCGGGATGATATCCCAACCGCTGCGTTTGCTCATAACTGCCCAATCCCCAACTACAATCTACCGAAACCTCTACTGCTTCAGGCAACTCAGGCCTATTACGCGTGCGTCTCATTTATTGACGCGCAAATTGGACGAATTCTCGATGCGCTCGACGAAACCGGACAGGCCGATCATACAATTGTCATTGTCTGGAGTGACCATGGTTACCACCTCGGTGAACATCAGGGCATCTGGCAGAAGCGAACCCTGTTTGAACAGTCAGCCAGATCCCCACTGATCATTCGTGATCCATCGATCCCATCGCGAGGTAGGAACTGCCAACGAGTCGTCGAGTTCGTTGACATCTACCCCACCCTCACTCATCTAGCTGGCATCTCGTCACCCACGCATCTATCCGGTCGTGATTTGACTCCACTGATCAAAGATCCACTCGCTCAGTGGGACGAGTTTGCAATCACCCAAGTCCTACGCCCAGCTGATTCACGCCTCACGACACCGGTGATGGGATGCAGCATTCGAACCTCACGTTGGCGATATACGGAATGGGCAGAGGGTGCGGAGGGAATCGAGTTGTATGATCACCATGTGGATCCCGGTGAATTCGAGAACCTTGCCAATGCACCAAATCCAGAGACACAGCGGATCGCTAAACGATTAAGAGATAAACTGCGACAGCACGCTAGTGGTAAAACACCTATTACACCTTTCAATCCTGCGCGACTTTAGGAGGGTTTAGTCTGCTCTGCGTCGCCTTCGCTCCCGCAACAGGCCTCGGCTTTTCGGTTCGACGCCGCCCTGTTCCTGCTCTCGCCAACTGCAGAAAGAGACAACTCATTTGGATGGATTAGGGATTCTTTCGGTATCTGTGAGAGGGGGGAAAAGCGAATCAAACAAATTGAAAGGAACAATAGGGAATCGCCGCTATCCTTGGGCGAGTACTGAATTCAACCAAGCCACTTCGGCCGCGATGTCCTCCGCTAATCCTCGCTGGCGCATCGATTGCGGCAATACCGTCCAAGCATACGTTTCGATTTCGAGATGACCGGTGAATTGCGGGCTAAGATTCGCCTCGGACAAGAAACGTAAACACTCAACCACATCGGCCTGACTCGTTTCGAGATGCCCAAAACGTTCCAGAAAAATAGGCACGTGAAAATGCACGACCCACGTTTTCTCGTCTTCGATGGCAACCTTGCCGGAGCGCACATCGGCAAGTAGCAGGGGAAGATCTTCGGCCAACTGAAACGCACCCGAAGCAAGCCGTCTACCGGTCTGATGCAAGTAACGATCTTCTCCAAACTCAGCCAACTGAGTCACCGCCTCCTCTCTTCGTTCCTCCGACATCTGGTCCCAACGCACTTGGATAGCAGAACTCACCTGCACCTTGCCAACCGTGATCCCCGCGGCGGCTAAGCGTGTGAGCACCTCTGCTTGTGATTCCATCATGACCGCTGAATGACAAACATCATGACAGACCGTTAGGTACCGCCGATGGTGAGTCTCGGGTAATTCCGTTTCAAACCAGCGAATCACATCGTCGGTGGTATCAAGCTGGCAGCCAGGCTCGGGCTCGATTGCCACAACGATGTGACGACCTGAACGAGACTCTAACTCATGCAAGTAATCCGCGAGCGAACGTAATGCCTCGCCACAGTCCTGAAACTGTTGAGCTGACCCCAGCTTGTCAGGCCATCCAAGAGGCAGGGTACTAATCGATCCTACCTGATCCTCGGGCATCTCATGCAACAAGGTCGCCAAAATATCTGCGAGCTGGCAAGTGTATTGAAGCCTTTGAGATTCAGCCCAGGTGGGTTCATAAACTCGATGCTTGACGATGTCTTGATGAAAATTATCAAACGGAAAGCCATTTATAGTGAACGGCCTTAATCTTCGTTCTCGAAGGAATTTTGCAAATCCACTCGCGTCGACCGCAAGCTCCCTAGCAGCCTCTGAGGGAATCCACAAACCAACCCCGAGTTCATCAGAGTCACCGAAGTCTCGAACCGCAATCGCGTATTGATCTAAATTGGATTGAATCGACATCAAGTCCACACCAGCGTGGACATTCGTGCAATAGCCGATTTGTGGATTCGAAATCATCTAATTCTGCCAATTAATTTTGATAACATTCTTAGTCATGAATACCTCAGAGCATCTTAAAAAAAATCGGCGTTGAGGGTCGACGGGATATCTGGCGTTCCGTTCAAAAAAAACCATGCGAACCAATTCGTCATGACTCAACGCACTTGGCTCACTCGCGATACATTGATCGTGGCACTGCAGGAACCAGCAAAACCGCTTATGCTGCGAGGTCTTGTTAAGACATCTTACAAGATTCTAGGGTTCCTAATTATTCGTGGCGAAATCTATCGGCCACGAGAATCCTACTCCTTGGAGAAAATAATTCTTCAAGCCCGAGTGACCTTATAAGGGATTCGATCATCGGGAGTAAAAAACGTTGTATCGCTATGTCGGGAACAGCGATTCTCAATCTCTCCCAAATCGCTTGCCATTTTTGCATGAC
>JADHOA010000331.1 GCA_016779185.1 Rubripirellula sp. | reverse complement strand
AAATCTCCGCGACTCAACTCTTTTTCGTCAATCAGTCCATTGATCAATCTTTGGTAGCCCTCGCCAACGCTGCTTCCCGCCAGCCAGCTTTCCAGCACTGGGTAAAGATGTGGAAAGCCTGAGCTTAGCCGCTGATGGCCAAAGGCGACCAACGCACCTTGGTCGATCGCGCGAAGAATAAACGCTTCGCGTTCCTCTACCGTGTAACCGCCAGGTGCGTCTCGCATTTTTGGAAGATCAGAGATTTTTGGAGATGCGGAAAAACATGATCCAGTCATCAGAACCTTGCCCTGCAGATCATCTGGCAAGCCCTCGAGGTCGACGCTGCACGACATTCCAGGGACCCCGTGACCGTGCATGATGATCAAATTGGATTCATCAATCTGCTTGGATAAGTCTGACGCAAATAATTTAACGAACGTTCCATCACGCGGTGCTTGCAAGTTCCAAACCTGCTTGCCACCAAGACGAGGCGCGGAAGTTGCTTTCTCACCGTAGATTGCGACGATGGGAGTTTCAATATCACGCTCGAGGAAGTGATTTCGCAGCATTGCCGCTTTCTGTAGCGAACGTGTTTCAGATTCTTTCGAGACCTGGCTGATCGCCAATGGTCTCAATTGTTCGAACTTTACGGATTTGTGATCGATCGATTGCTCGATGAGCTGTGAAAGTGATTCAGCGGTGGACGCGACGAGGATGCCGGGATACACATCAAGCTGTGGGTCATCATCCATGTTGGATAAAATTTCCCACATGTTCATCAGCATGTTTTCGCGAAAGGATTCTAAACGCGGCGCGATTGCAACAAACATTGGATTGAGCATTATTAATTGCGATCGTAGTTCATCACTGACGCCAGGTTCCTGGTGAAGTGAGGCTAGATCTTTGACCGTCAAAAGATGACCGTTGTGAAATTCAGCGAGTACTCTGAGTGACTGTAGGAATTCGTCTTCAAAGTGATCCGTTATGATGAGATAGCCTTCGCCCTGTGATTCATGAGGCTCGGTCGCGATGACAAAGGAGGAATTTCGAGCGTCCTCGCGTGTCAAGGTTTGATTCTTGCCGATGCGTTTCAGTTCAGAAAGATTCGGCACGACCCATTGTGTATGCTGATTGGTTTTGGCTGAGGTTTTGATGCTGGTGCCGTCCTCCGCAATACCAAACCGTTTACGGAAATCAATGATTTCTTTTGCGGTAACCTGCCGGTCTTCATTCGCATCCCATCGCGGGAATTGTCTCTCGTAGCGACTGCGTGCAACTTCGGCGAATTCAAGCATGCCATTAGCATTGCGGTCGTGCGTCTTGATAATTTCGCTAACAGGTGGTTGTTGCCCCTGCGCGAAATTTGAACCAACGACAATGCCAAGGATTATGACTATCAGGTATGAAAACATTCCAGCACGCATCGCCATTCATCTCCGGTTATCGGTTTCGCATTAGTTTAAAGGAGATTGATGACGATTTCCTTCCGACGAGACCTAGCGTTCGATGCTTTGCCTCAAATAAGTTGGTCGTTAGGATACACTGTTGGCTGAATGGCTGGTCCGCCTCCCGCGAAGGAACGCTTAATTTGATGACCAATGAAACGATGAAACCGGCTTTCGAACCTACACGGCAAAGTCGATTTTCTTATAGTCTTCGATCGCTCTTATTACTGGTGCTTCTGACCGCTGTTTTATTTGCTTGGTGGTTTGGCCGAATCCCGGAAGTGGAATCCAAATTCGAAATCGAGGGCCCACTTTTTGTTCAGTACACGATAAGAAAAAGCTCGAACACAACGACTGGGGATCAAATCACAGGGGCGTTGGGAATCGATTTCCAAGGCGATAATGTGGTCGTCTACACGGAAAAAGGTGGAACGGTGCTGGCTTCGGATTCTCTTTTGCATTTCGTGTGGCTGTACGAGTAGTGGTTGACGCAAAGCCTCATTTGCAAGCGGTTGCAAATGATGTTCGGTCTGTTTCGCTCACTTCCTTATCATTCGGGATGACCCATGAAATCTCTCTCGAGACGTATTCTGTTGAAACTTACCGCTTTGCAGGCTGCTCTCTTTGGCGTTTCGCAAAATGTCAAGGCAACAGCGCAGGAAGCTCCGCAGGGGAATGCAAAAGAACCCACTTCGCTAATGCCAGCCGAGGTTGTCTCTTGGTCGGATACAAATGACCGTGTTTGGCTGGATGGACGCATCTGGGCTAACCCGATGGAAGACTGGATGGTTCGAGATGGAGCGGCGGAGTGCCAGTCGATCGATGGCAATCGGAATCTGCATTTGATCACCCATCAATGGACCCACGCAATGGGTTCCGCCTCCCTGGGTGTCACCGTTCAGCAAGTGGATGGGGAGCTTGTTGGTTCCAGCGTGGGAATGAGGCTTGGTACCAAAAGTGAATTGAACGAGTATCGAAGTAACTGCTTTGCAAAGGGTGGAATCAACGCTGGGGTTGTCGACGCGAAACTTGCACTTGGGCGGAAACGCGGGGAGGTTGACATCGATCTTAGCGAGCCAACACGACTCTCACTTGTAGCTGTCGCCATCGGATCGCAGACCCAGTTAACGCTGACCGCTCATTCCGAGCTCGGTGAAACATTGGATTCCGTCACCACTTCGGTTCCCAGCGTTGCTTTACTTGGCAATGTATCTCTCGTGAATAACTTTGAAGCAAGCTCAGCAAAAGGCCGAGGAGGTCGTTTCCGGTTTAACGATTGGTCAATAGCCGGTGATGCGTTCTCCGTCGATTCTTCACGCGAGTTCGGTCCCATTCTTTGGTCGATGTATAGCCTCAGTGATTCTCGAAGCAGCGAAGGGTTCGTCCTCAAAATCACCGCCTTGACGGGGCCGATGGGCCAAGACGATCACCAGCAAGTAGAGTTGCAAATCGACAGTGGGGGTGTCTGGAAGTCTCATGGATACGCTGATCTAGATAACGATGCTTGGACCGCAACGTTTCGAATCCCCAACTGGAATGAAAAGCAACAGAGTTCATTCAGAATTTTGTATCGCGAGAGAAAGAAGAGCGGCGAGGAACAACTTTTTGCTTGGAGCGGAGCGATCAAGGCCAATCCGATGGGTAGGCCGCTAAGAATCGGCGCTTTGACTTGCCAGAATGATTACGGATTTCCCTATGCACCCGTCGCGGAAAATCTTCTCAAGCTTGACCCTGATCTGCTTTATTTCTCGGGCGACCAGCTTTACGAGAGCCACGGTGGTTATGGTTTGATCCGCGAACCGGCAGGTCCAGCAATCTTGAATTACTTGCGCAAGTATTACATGTTTGGATGGTCATTCCGCGAAGCGATGCGAGATCGGCCGACCATCTGCATCGCTGACGATCACGACGTATTCCAAGGTAACATCTGGGGCCAAGGTGGAGTGCCGATGGATGTTGCAAACGGAGGCACATCCTCCAACGGTGGTTATCGAGAACCGGCTCGGATGGTGAATGTCGTGCACCGAACCAACACCTCGCACCATCCCGATATTTACGATCCTGCCCCCGTCGAGCAAGGCATTAGTGTCTACTATGGCGACATGGTGTACGGAGGCGTTGGATTTGCAATTCTTGGTGACCGGCAATTCAAGAGTGGGCCGCAATTGGTTGATACCGGTAGCGGACGCGCCGATCATGTGATCGATCCAGATTTTCCCACTGCGAATCTCGACAAAGCCGGGCTTGAGTTACTCGGTGAACGCCAAGAAAGATTTCTGAAAGAGTGGGGACGCGATTGGCGTGGTCATTCGATGAAGATACTACTCAGTCAAACCGTATTTGCTGGTGTGGCCACCCACCACGGTAAGTATGACGGTTTTCTAAAAGGCGACCTGGATTCCGGCGGATGGCCTCAGGCTGCACGCGATCGAGCGATTGATATTTTGCGAGAATCCAGAGCATTGCATATTAACGGTGATCAACACCTCACCTCGCTCTCTCAGTATGGCGTTGCACATCAACGCGACAGCATGTGGTCGTTTTGCACTCCTGCGATCGCCGCTGGTTATCCGCGTTGGTGGCGTCCGGATGAAGTCGGTATGGCACATCAGAATCGCCCCGTGCATGGGCTGGATAACACCGGCGAGTATCTCGATGGATTCGGAAACAAAATCTATGTTTACGCAGTGGGAAACCCAGAGGTGGGTACAAAAAAGAATCGCTACGAAAAAGCTCATCAGAAAGGTAGCGGCTTTGGATTGGTAACGATCGACACGGAAGCCAAGACGTACCTTATTGAAAGTTTTCGGTTCCTCATTGATGCAACCGATGGGAAAGCGGAAAATCAGTTCCCTGGTTGGCCAGTAACGATCCATCAACAGGAGAACGGCGGAGCGAATTTACTCGAGTGATTCAGTTTTGCTCAATGCAGATGAGCTGTTTGATCGTTCGCGCGTATAGTCGACCTTGGTCATAGCTAATGCTCGCTCGGGTCCAAGTATCCGCTGGAGGGCCTAAGTCATTGATCGCTAAGATGGCTCGCTCGTCCAAGGTTTTGACGTCCCACTGAATACAGTAAACGGTTCCTAGTAAGGTGGGTACATAGAGTTGATTACCGATGGCGGTCATGATGGGTGAAGCATGGTGACCCCAGGTGTTGGTGCGAGAGCGTTTGTCACCCATCACCACAAAACCATCATTGTTTTTCATAACAGCTGGCACAAAATCTTGGTCATCCAGTGACCAGATTAGTTGATCAGCCTGTCCTGATTGTCTTAATAGCTGCACCGGTAATTGCAGGTATTCAACTTTGCCACTCTTCACATGGACGCGCCCGAGATAGTTTTCTGAGTAGGCGCGAAAGTAGTGATAGTCGCCAACCAGCAGATTAGATTGCTGCGTGATGGCGCGACCTTTGTTCGGTCGATAGTCCAACGTTTCGATGACCGATTCGTAATTTGATCCATTCCATTTTCGTACAGGTACCGTGTCGCAAATACTCTCTCGTTTCACAATCTTTCCGGCTTGATTCACCCAAAGGTGCTCAGAACCATGAAAGATCAGAGCGTGATCGTCGAACATTGGATAGGTTTGCGTCGACATAAATTTGTCGAGCGGCAGCGTCCAGAGCGTCCTGCCATTGAGGCCATCGACCGCGGAGACTCCTAGTGGATGCTCAGGTGGAGAATGGCCCCCGCCCCGACCAAGT
>JADHOA010000330.1 GCA_016779185.1 Rubripirellula sp. | reverse complement strand
TGTCTGTTGGCCTTATGGTGCGCGTCCCGCCCCCGATGCGAAGTTGACCAAGGGTTGGAAATTGGTAGAGATCGAACAAAAGTCTGGTAGTCTTTTTTTTGAGGCGGACGATTCGCCTGATTGGTTGTTGGGTGCCAAATCCTTGTGGCTGCAGGAGATAGAAGGTGCAGGTTTTGTTGAACTCTCACTGCTTGAAGCAGGTGCTAATCAGCTTCAGCTAGAGTTGCCTAATCAAGTATCGAATTCGCTGTTTGATGCATTTTTAACTCGACAAGCCGGCTGGGATTTTTACGATCGCCGACCAGACGAATGGCCTGCTCATTATGCGGAGCATTTTGCAGCCCGAGAGAGATTGCCGGTTGATTTGTTTTTGGCAATGGATCCGCTCGTTAGTCTTTCCACAGCCATCGCCTCGAGATCTTGGGTTTGGTCGTTAGGTTGTGCTGGTGTTATCTTGGCGGTCAGTTTTCTTGTTCCGAGAGGTTTTTGCGGCTACCTTTGCCCGCTCGGAACAACCATTGATCTTTTTGATTTTCTTGTAGGAAAGCGTGTTAAACGTTTTCGAGTGGAGGGTGAAGGCTGGTGGGTTCATGTCAAATACTATCTTTTGGCTGCCACTCTCGTCGCTGCAACGATGGGTGTACTGCTTACTGGATTTGTTTCGGCAATTCCGGTGATCACTCGTGCTTGCCTATTGATCGGTGAACCGGTTCAAACCGGTTTGGCTAGAGGATGGCATCTTGTTCCGGCAACAGGATTCGGGCATTACTTGAGCATCGTATTGTTTCTTGCGATTCTCGCTCTTGGTTTTTTTCGCGAGCGATTTTGGTGTAAGTACGTTTGTCCAAGCGGTGCGGTTTTTTCAGTCAGTAACTTGTTTCGATGGACCGATCGGAAGGTCGAAAATTCATGTATCCATTGCAACAAGTGTGTTGAGGTCTGTCCCTTTGATGCGATCAAACCTGATTTCACGACGCGTGGTACGGATTGCACACACTGTCAAACCTGTGCGGGAGCCTGTCCGACCCACGCCATTAAATTCGTAGAACGCTGGAACGTGGTTGAGCTCAAGGTGGCGAATGATCCACCAACCGGTGAGTCATCCATTGGTCGACGAGGCTTCCTTTCCCTTGCTGGTGGTAGCGTTGCAGCCTCGGTTGGTGGAGTGTCGGGTGCCATCGCCACTGGGATGCTGAGTTCCGAGGTAAATGCAAGAGGCATTTTGCCAGTGCGACCGCCGGGAAGCGTGCCCGAGGATTCGTTTCTCGATCTTTGCATTCGATGCGGTGAGTGTTTCAAGGTCTGTCCGAATAATGTCCTCCAGGCACAGGGGTTGGAGTATGGACTTGCTGGCCTATGGGCGCCAAAGGTCGAAGCTGATTGGGCGGGGTGTGATTCAAGCTGTAACGCGTGCGGGCAGGTTTGCCCTACCGGGGCGATTCGTTCCTTGACGATTGATGAAAAACGTGTGACTCGAATGGGCCTGGCTTTTGTCAACGAACAAACTTGTCTTCCCTATGCCGGTGATGGTGACTGCGACTACTGTGTTAAGGAATGTCAAGCCGCTGGGTACGATGCGATTGAATACCTTCAAGTGGGAACGGAGTTAGGCGAGCAGGGACAGCCGATCGCTGACAGTGGTTTTCTTGCGCCGGTCGTCTTGGGTGATCGCTGCGTCGGTTGTGGTTTATGTCAGACTCGGTGTTTCGCCATCAATGTTAAAGAACTTGGGCTACTCAAAGAATCGGCCATCGTGATTGAAGCCGGTGAGGGAAAAGAAGACAGACTTTTCACCGGAGAAAGTATTCAGTCGTATTCAAGTCCGAAAGACAAGGCTTTTGGAATCAATCATCCAGATTTTCAAGCTTTCGATGAATCGCAAGTTGATCTGGGGGATACGAATCTCAGTGGTTCGCAGAATCCTCGAAGCGGGGAAACTGGACTCGACGATACCGGACCCGAGGATGCGGATAACCCGTTTGGCCTTTAGTTCATTTCTGTGGTTCGATCGTTACGCATTTGGGATGCCGCGGAGGCACCTTTTTCGAAAGGCAGAGGATGAGACTACTTGATTGGCGGATAGTACTTGCGATTTTACCTGTCGTTTTTCAGCCACACTGGGGGAGATGCGAGACGGATCATGCTAAGCCATTTGAAATACAGGTGCTCGATCGAGAAACCGGCTGGCCTGTGCCATTAATTGAATTGGAAACGAATCACCACTTGCGATTTGTTTCAGATAACGCTGGTCGAATCGCCATCGACGCACCCGAGTTATACGGTGTCTCCACGTGGCTTCATGTGCGAGGGCATGGCTACTCGGTGCCGGCTGACGGATTTGGTTATCGGGGTCTGCGCGTGACGCCGCATCGTGGCCAAAAAACCAAGGTCTTTGTCGATCGTGAACAACGCGCATTGAGGCTGGGGCGGATTACGGGTGCAGGGCTCTTTGCAGAGAGTCAAAAATTAGGATTCGATTTGGATTGGCAAGAATCTGGGGTGATGGGTTGTGACAGCGTTCAAAATGCGATCTATCAGGGAAAGTATTTTTGGGCCTGGGGCGATACAACATTACCCAGTTATCCACTGGGACGGTTTCACATGACCGGGGCGACAACGCCGCTGGATCAGCAACTTTCGATCACTCCCCCGGTCAAAGTCCATTATCAATATTTTCGTGGCGAGGATTCGGCTCCGCGAGATCTTGCAAAATTTCCCGGGGATGGACCGACTTGGCTTTCCGGATTGGCAACGCTTCCCGATCAGCAAGGGCGGAACAAACTGGTCGGGTCGTACTCGAAGATTCGCCCACCCATGACGGAGTATGAAAGCGGTTTGTGTGTTTGGAACGATCAGGCAAGGCGATTTGATCGCATGAGCGTTCTTTGGAAATTAAGTGGGGATGACCGGCAGCCAATGCAACTACCGTCTGGGCACTCCAGCATTGTGACGGGCGAAGATGGTGAATCATGGATTTTTTTTGGTGACCCGTTGCCGACCTTGAAGTGCAGAGCAGAATTTGAGAGTTGGTCGAATCCCGATCGTTGGGTACACCTGCAACCGCAAAAACAAATTTTAACGGTTGACGGATCTTCCAGGATCGAGCCACACCGTGGCGCGATTGCCTGGCATCCGATCGTGAAAAAATGGGTCTGCATCTTTACTCGCTATAACGGTGAAGATTCATTCTTGGGTGAAATTTGGTTTGCGATCTCGGAGAATCCGGAAGGACCGTGGCACGGTGCGGTCAAGGTCGCCACACACGATACATACACGTTTTACAACCCGCAGGTACACTCACCATTTCAAGATGGGGAAGATCCGATTCTTCTGTTTGAAGCAACCTACACGAAAACGTTTTCAAAGGCAGAACGAGCGACGTCACGCTGGGACTATAACCAGGTGCTCTATCGCCTCAACTTGAAGGACGTGATCAGTAACTGATCTCTCTCAGCCACCATTGCCACTAGGGTCTTTAGTTTTCCATTGTTCTCGATGTTTCTTTTGATTCAACTTGTCTGGAAAGCCAGTCCCTGAGGCTTGCTCGGAGTGGAACATCACGCAGCAACCATTGGTCGCTGTGGTTTCGAAACGGAATCCTATGCAGCTGAACGTTAGCGTTCGGGAGATTCTCTTCGAGATAAAGGCGTATCGACTCGACGGAGTTTTCCTGCGTAATAAACTCCGGTCTGCCGTTGAGGCGGTTGAGTCGCTTAACGGCTGAAGCCCGATCGCTGTTTGCATAGTTCCATGTTCGGACGCCATCGTAGTGACTGTGGCAGATGAAACCAGCCCATCGTTTAGCGATTTCGTCATCGTGGAGGCCAATGTAGTGACACGCGATGGAGCCGCGCGAGAACCCACAGAGGAAGAAGTTGTTCTCGTCTCCTCCAAAATGATCGATCATCATTTGCGTTGCCTCTTTGCAATATTGCACCGTCTCGTCGAGGTCGCCCCACCATTGCCGTTGATTGTGTTGATGGGTGGGGTCCACATACGGCAGACAGATCCAGATGAAATCAGATCCTCCGCTAATTCCGAAACCCATGTTGCAATCTTCAACCAGCCCACTGCAGCGATCTCCTAATTTGTTTTGGTAAGGACCATTTCCCGCATACTCAACAATCACCGGAAACTTTTTGTCGGCTTCCCAGTTTTTGGGAAGAAACAGGGAGTGATAGACGTCTGTATCACGGTACCGATCAAGTTGATGTTTCACCCGCTTGTTCCTCTCTGGCTGTCCTATGGTCATAGAGGGTGGTGTCAGGTCGGGTGGCACACTAGATAAGTCCGCTGGTTGATTCGGTTGTTCTTTCAAAGAGTCTGCCGAAGATGATGGCGATTGAGCAAAGCTGCTGCCGGGGGATATCGCAATCAGCAGAAGAATCACTCCAACAAAATGACTTTGCCGTTGCTCGCCATTGTCGTGTTTGCCACTGGTGACTGGTTTCCCATCAGCGCGACTTCTGTCGAACCGATTGATCTCATGCTTTTGATTGGCGAGAATCCCTGTAAAGGATGGTTTAGTCATCTTTTTACCTGCGATGGCTTGATGAAATGGCAAAACCAATGCCGTTGTGCTTTGTTGCTGTGGTCGACATACTGCTCGAGAACACTGGTAGCGGTAATTTTGATTCGGTGATGATTGTCCGAAGTCGTCATCGTAAGTGAGTAACTCGAGTGAATTGATTCGGCAGCCACGCGGTCATCAACGATCCAATCCCTGCTAATGCCATGTCTTTCTGTGGATCCCAAACATCGCCTTGCTGTCCATTATAGGATTCAGCCTGATGAGGTGAGAGCACTGTTGCCAAGATCCATTCGACGATTTCATAAGCCGCACCCAATCCAAGGATGATCGAAACAGCCAAAAACACACGCTGGAGTCGATTGGGTGGATTCCATCGAGCGAGCCATTGCATCGCTATCGGAGCACCGAGGAATCCCGACGCGAAGTGAATGAGTCGATCGTAATGATTTCGCTGCCAGCCAAACGCCTGATTGATTTCAAAACCCGTTTGGTCATGGATCCATTCTGCATACGGTACAAAAGAATAGATCCAATGCGCTCCAAGACAATGAAGATACATAAAGGTCAGAAAGCAGTTGAACGATAACCACGGTAGAGGTTGCCGTGTCA
>JADHOA010000329.1 GCA_016779185.1 Rubripirellula sp. | reverse complement strand
AACCTCACCGAGACAGAAAAAGATATTCCTGCGGGGGCGATGGATGACTACCGAAGAATCACCGAAGCACGCGGCGAAGATGCGTTAGCTCCGGTCGACGAGGAGTCGTGCGGCGGATGTTATCAAATCCTGACGACCCAGTTGATTGATCGACTCCGAATGTCGCTGCTTATTCGATGCCCCAACTGCAACGCTTTCCTGTACGCTCCCGAGGATCGACAGGTACGCTAATCCTCGGTTCAGTGTTTTTGTTCTCCTGAATGAAAATCGATGTCCGGGAAACCGCAGCAAGAAAAGTCGCTACGATTAACGTTGGATGCCAAATTAGCTAATCACTATCAACCGCTTCGCGTCATCACAATTCTCAAGAGATAATCACCGATAGCGTCCAAAGAATTCATCCACTCGATCCTTCCAAACGTGCAGTCAATCCATCCCTTCCTTCGCTGAGTTCCTCAATGATCATCATTGGCATTGTCGGATCGCCTGCTGGCGGGAAATCAACCGTTGCGAAGATATTAGGGGAACTTGGTGCAACATGGATCCACGCGGATGAGATTGCGAAATCTGTTTTGGAAGAACCTCAAATTCGCATCAAACTTCTAGAGTATTTTGGATCAGATTTTGAGGACCCTTACGGCAAGATCGACCGTGAAAAATTAGCCGGTGCAGTCTTTGGGGATGACGAAGAGAAGCGTCAAGCGTTAAAGTATCTGGAGTCGTTAGTTCACCCGGAAACAAGACGGCGCATTACGCAAGCCATTACCGATGCGCATCGATCTGGACGCCAATTCACTGCTTTAGAAGTCCCTCTGATGTTTGAGTCTCATTGGGATTTGGTTTGCGATGAAATCTGGTGCATTGACGCGCCAGCAGAAATGCGACAAGAGTGGGCAAAAAATCGCAACTGGACTGCTGCCGACCTCAGAAAAAGAGAATCGAATCAATTACCGCTCGATGCAAAAAAACGCCTGAGCAATGTTTGCATTACAAACAACGGAGACATGAAACAACTGAGTACGATCGTCGTTAATCGCTGGTCGAGCCTTTCCAGAAAGGTTTCGAGTAAGTCGTCAAAACATTGCTTCGAGCAGAGCAACGCAACTTAACGCACTCCGACCACCGTTAATTTCCTCCATCCGCTACTTCTTCTGCTCCTCCCCCCCTCCTCACTTTTCTTTTCACTTCATACCTATCTTTTCTAACATGAACTCGCAAAGTCCCCATCCGCGGGACAACTCGGGATCTTCGCACCGACGCGATTCCCGAGGGAACCGCCCTCATCACGAACGCAAACAGCCAGCCAGACATCCCAATCAAGAAGTCGATCAACGAATTCGAGAACTGGATGCTGAAAAAGATCCGCTTTCTTTGCCGGAAGAAATCGTACGTGAAAATCAAAAAACTCGCCAAGCAGATCCATCACAACGAGAGCCTAGTGCACACACTGCGTCACTCAACATTGCGGAGTTGCAGCGATCGACGCACGAGTCACTGCTGCGGATAGCTGATGCCGATGGCCTTGAGGAATTTGCCGGACTGTCCAAGCAAGATCTTGTCTTCCGGATCCTAAAAAACCGGATGGCAGCAAATGGTCTGATGTATGGCGAGGGAACACTTGAGATCCTTCCAGACGGATTTGGCTTCCTGCGCAGCCCGCAATATCACTATCTATCTTGTCCTGATGACATCTATGTCTCTCCGAGTCAAATCCGAAGGTTTGGCCTGCAAACAGGTAGTCATGTTGCGGGTCAAATCCGTCCGCCCAAAGTCAACGAACGCTACTTCGCCTTGCTTCGAATTGAAGCAATCAATCGCCAAGATCCCAACTATCAAAAGCGAGTGGTTCCGTTCGAAGAACTCACTCCGCTTCATCCCAGCCAACGAATCATCATGGAACGGGAGAAGTCAGAACTGAGCACACGGGTCGTTGATCTTCTAACGCCGATTGGATTTGGACAACGCGGGTTAATCGTTAGTCCGCCCCGAGCGGGCAAAACGGTCCTCATGCAGCAAATGGCACAGTCCGTGCTGGCGAACTACCCGCAGGCTTATGTCTTTGTCCTGCTGATTGATGAACGTCCTGAAGAAGTCACCGATATGGAAAGGCAGGTTGTCGGTGAACGATGCGAGGTGATCAGCAGCACCTTTGATGAACCAGCACAACGCCACATACAAGTGGCGCAAATGGTGATTGAAAAAGCGAAAAGGATGGTGGAGTCAGGCGCAGACGTTGTGATTTTCCTTGACTCTATCACTCGTCTTGCTCGAGCGCACAACAGTGATGGCGAGAGCACAGGAAAACTCCTGAGCGGCGGACTTGATGCCGGTGCGATGCAGAAACCCAAATCGATTTTTGGTTCGGCTAGAAAAGTTGAAGAAGGCGGTTCCTTAACCATGATTGCCACCGCACTCATTGACACCGGTAGTCGCCTGGACGAGGTGATCTTTGAAGAATTCAAGGGAACTGGAAATCTTGAAATCGTCCTCGATCGTAGTTTGGTTGACCAACGAGTCTGGCCGGCAATCGATATCAGCCGAAGCGGAACAAGGCGAGAAGAAATATTGCTTCAACCGCAGGAGTATCAAAAAACATCTCGGCTGCGGCAGTCACTCGCGGAGCAATCTCCGACCGATGCGATGAAGCAGTTGATTGCTCAACTTGCCAAGACCCAGAACAATGCCGAATTTCTCCTAGGAATCAAAGATGTCGACTGAAATCAACGGAATCGATGGTCAATTGCCGAGCGGAAAGGTCGCGATCGTAGCAAGCCGCTACAACGCTGGGATATGCAATGCGCTCGTCAAAGGATCCATCGAAACGCTCACTGATGCTGGGTTTAGCAAAGAACAAGTTGAGGTGATTCGCGTTCCAGGGGCGTGGGAACTTTCAACCGTCACACAACAAATCATTAACACACAAAAATTCATCGCCGTGATCACGCTCGGCTGCGTGATCAAAGGAGAAACGACACATGACGAACACATCAATCGCGCCGTAAGCCTCGCATTGATGGAGATGGGAGTAAGATCAGGTATCCCAATCGCTTTCGGCCTGCTTACCTGTAATACACTTGAACAGGCGATCAATCGTAGTGGTGGAACCGTTGGAAATAAGGGACACGAAGCAGCAGAGGCTGTCCTAGAACTTCTTAGGCTTGGATTAAAAATCCAGATGCTCTAACCGTGACGTAAGCCAAAGCCAATGACCCTGGCTTTCAAACCGATGCGTGAATCCCGTGACACCCAAGCCAACTGTCCATGCAGCGAGTCAAGTTATCGATCGTCTCTTCGGTATCGAAACGTGGTATCAGTTCATCCACATTGGGGAAGCGGAGACGAAGGAAACCCCTCAATCGATCGACCAGAGAGAGAATGCGACTGAAAAACCAGACGCCCGGACACGATCTGTCAAAATCCCGATCGACACCCTAATTAAACAATTACCGATCCACCAGTGTTCGATGAAGAAGTCGTCCGAGTCTCAGCAATACTTCCTCGATGATGGCACCGCGATTCATTTTGATGTCGATGATGACCAGATGTGGACTGGATTTCTAAAGACATCCACGGCGGAGATTAGTGAAATTCTGCAGCTCAAAGAATCGCTAGGACACGTTGAAGCGACGGTTAGACGACTTTCGAACAACACAACCGCAAAGCTTCATCCCTTCCAAGGCGGGCGGGATCTGTTGCCATTTAAAAATGGCTGCCACGAAAACTACCAAACCGAAGTTGCCAGTGGCACCACGCTCATCTTGTATCGACTCATGATTCGTTTTATCTGGGTCTACAGTCTGTTGGCCAGATTCATTACCGCCGCGTGCGTAATATTCTTGTCAGTGTACGGTTGGATCTTTGGAAACAACAATCAAACCGTTGGTCGCAACCACGCAGCAGATACTTTTCAACGAAATCCAACACGGATTCGGCGTTTCGTTTTACTGATCGTCCGATTAGCTCACTCGCCGACGGTCTGGTTGACCCAACTGACCGGCAAGCACCTCGCCTTTAGAAAGCAGCGTCGGTACCTGATGGCTTTCTTGGTATCTCGCTTAACCTTGTTTGGCGTTGGCGACCTCGGCAACGACGGACGATTCTACCTGAGTCGGTCAGCTAGATTCACTACCTCCGCTGCCAGCGCCGGAATTTCTACCGGCTTGTCACCAGTCTTCCTCTACAGCCACTGGGTAAAAGCTTTTTGCCAAGAAGCCTTTTATGGTCACGTCTCCCTGGAAAAACTGCTTGATATGCGACAGAGAATGCAGATCGCTCTCTCAGACGCCAACAAGCACAATCAAACCAGCTGTCTCAAGGTTGCGATTACTTGCTTAGTTTTGGAAATGATCCAAGCGGGTCATACTCAATCCCTTCCCGTCTTGAACAATCCCGTCCGTACGATCGATGAAGTGAACTCGGACTGGTACCTCGTAAAAAAGCACGCAACCAATCTCGGCAAGTTATCCGCCCTTGATCTACAGATGGCTTACTGGAATTCAGCAAGCGATTTCGTGGGTGAACTAACCGATCTTCGAAAAACCAATCATCTACAAACGTTACTGGAATGGCGGAAAATGATTGATGGTGCTCGGGAATTTGAAAACGATGGAATTTCAACGGACTCAGCAATCGGAAAAATTGACTGGCTGACAAAACGGAGCCTGATTGATGCGCATCCGCCATGCGACGAAATCCTTGTACGGCAGTCGGTAGCAAATGACTATCATCGATTGAGTGGGAAGCCTTTGGAATTCAAGAGAGAAAAATCGATCGCAGATCAAACCGAGAACCGGGTTGATGAACCCGACACAAGAAAACCGATCCCAAAATCACAAAAACAGCGAATCGCATTTATCAAAAAATACAACTCGAGTGATCAGGAAATCGAAGTGACCTGGAACCGTGCTGTCATCCGAAGCAAACCAAAGCCACAAAACATAACTTTCGGCTAGCCACAACTTGAACCAACGTTTCCAATCGTACAGCAGGTTCCATTTCTTAACGTTTCTTGTGACCCACCGAAGCCGTAAACTTTTGATACCTTATCGGTTACTCAAGGTTATTGCCTTTCCAATCAACTTATCCTCCAACAACACTTCAACAGAATCGGTCAAAGCTATGCTGAGCCATCTTCACTTTGGATGTTATGTCGTCGTTTGCCTGG
>JADHOA010000328.1 GCA_016779185.1 Rubripirellula sp. | reverse complement strand
CGATTAGCCCTTCGTCTGCACAGAGATCGAGTGAGGGACGTAATAGACCGTCGTAAAGGAAAGAAGGCGAGACTTCTAGCAACATCTCGGTTCCATACTCGTTGGGTACCTTCTTTAGGGCGACGACGACCCAGTCAACAATCTTGTACTCAAGATCACGATTTTCACCGAAGCTCTGTGTGAAAAGCGGCACCAGTCGAGGTTTATCGGCGATTAACTTGATCGTATCGTTAAGCTCGGTGGGTAGTCCGGCTTTTGCTCGAACCCAAATCTCTTGGCGACTATCAATGGCGGAGCGGATCTGAATTCGACCGTCGCGGTAAAGTTCCGTGAGGTGTGATTCGTGCAGGCCGTTAAGCACTTGATAGTTGAGATTTGCCGCTTCATTACGACGCGTTCCAAAGTCGATAGTGCCCCAGTCGCTCGCTAGAACCTGGCCTTTTGCGTTGACGATCTTTCCGTCAGAACGGAGGCTCAGCGGTCGCGCGGCGTCTTCGTTCAGCCATACGCTTGCAGGGATTGCAAAGGGGAGAATGTTGGCGCCGGGACGAATTGCAACCGGTTTTTGAACGACAGCTGTCGCGGTTGCCACGACCTCGCTTTCGACCAAACCAAATAATCCACCGAAGAAAAGCGGTAATGGATTGTTGGCTGATTCGTCACGTCTTAGTGTGACTCGCACCGTGTCAAAAACTCCATTGTCTTTGATCGTGAAATTCGTGTACGCGGTTTCGATGTCATATCGGCCAATGGTAATGTCCTCATCGAGCACCGCGAAACCGTCTAATTCGGAAAGACGCTCTTGGGCCGCAGTCTTGATGCGATCTTTTACCTTTTCCAGATCTTGATTGCCATAAACGTCGGGAACCAGATCCCTCGCACCAGCTAGGGCAGCGAGGTCAGCCGCTCGCTGAAGGTCGTCGTGCTTTCGCATCGAGTATCCGACGTCGACGGAGAGGGCAAGCATGCCAACCAAAGGTACGAGTAGAACAGCAACAAGGACTGCCAGATTACCACGACGTGAATGGCGTACCTGCTGAGACTGAATTGGTGTTTGAGAGTACGACGCAATGAATTGGTTCCGCAACATCATTTTTGTATAAAGAGATGGAAAGGATCTTATTCTGAGTTGTCGGTTAGTCGCCCCAATAGCAAATTTACTTCCGACGACACTCAGGCGAAAAGCATTCAATCAAGTCATCGGTCTCTTTCACTCAATTAAGAGCTAGCAGGGTGATGACCATTGCTGACCGTTGTGTAAGGTTTTTGAAAGCTGTCCTTCAAAACACCAATCACTTTGACTCGATGCAACTCTAGGTTGCTAATATTGCGTTGCCCAAAAACGACAAAATTTTTTTGAATCTTTTTTATGCTTCTTTGGCTGCGGCTGTTGAAAAAACAGTACCAGGTTCCTTTCCGCAGTACGGGGAAAGGATTGCGGGTGACAAAGATACTAGTCGGAAAGGTTGCAAGTGCTCGCAACTTAGGCTCAATGGCGAATCGATATTGGCCCCCGTTGCTTCGGGCACGGATTCAATCGCTATCTCTTTCTGCTATATCGAAGCGGCGTTATTGGCCGCGCGGTCGCCTGAATTCGATCGAAAAAGGCGATCAACAACATTGTTTTTGTTCATGATGCCAAATTGGATCACGCTGATTCCATATGCTTGATGAGCTGTAAGAATCATACGAGTTTTGAGGATGATATCGATCGCAACGGATATGCAAGTAGCGCAGTTGTTTGAGTTAGGCCGCTGATGCTTGTGCGATGGTACCCCGCTAGGCTAGTAGTTGGCTGATAGGCCCGGTGCTATCAGCAAAAGAGGACATTGACAGACCACAAAGATTGGCTTGGGTCAACCAAAGATTTGCAAGTGGTGTACCCTCTGGCAAATTCAGGTGTCGGCGAGATCGTATTCGATCACCTCCACCCGCAACGATAATTGGAAGGTCGTTGTATTGATGTGTCGAACCGTCTCCAAGTCCCGAGCCGTAGGTTAAAAGCGTGTCATCTAATAGTGTCCTGCCTTCAGCCAGTGCCACCGCGTCCAAGCGTCTTGCGATGTACGCAAATTGCTCCATGTGAAAGAGGTCAACTTTTAACAGATCATCGATCATCTTTGTCTGGTTGTGCGACATTTGATGATGGCTTCGAGGTTTGTCAAATAGCGATTCGTAAAGATAGGGTGTATCCCATCTCTCCGGGCCTACCATGAAGGTCGCTACGTTGGTAAGTCCGGATTGGAGTGCGACGATGAGAAGATCGCCCATCAGGCGAATGTATTCACCACGCGGAAGGTGAGACTCGGTTGGTTCTTCCATGCTCACCGTCGAGAGCGAGGAACGTAGTTTTTCGAGTTTATTAATCTGTGTCTCGATGGCTCGAATGGAATCAAAGTACTCTTCGAATTTTTGCTGATCGCTATGGCTGAGACTTCGGTTCAAATCTTTCGCATCGGCCAGAGCAAGACTGGTGATCTCACTGCGTGAGTTGTTATCGCTGGTGGAGAAGAGTCGACGATACATTTTGCGGGGATCACGGATTGACGGCGCTAGGTGACCGGTTCCGAACCAAGAGATGTTGTCGAAGTAGATGGATTCTTTGTTGTCGAGGTGGCTGTTGCAACTGAATTCGAGCGTTTTGAAAGGCGTGCTATTTCCAATTTTGTCTGCGACTAAATGGTCGAGGGTTCGATCAAGCGGCCAGGCCGTTCCTTCGATTTCATAGGGTTTCGCACTGCTTAGGTAGCAGGATGCACACTGAGCATGGACATCGGTGCCTTGCTGGAACGTTCTGTCCATTCCGGTGATGAGTGTCAGTTTGTCTCGTAACTCCATTAGTGGTTGCATGGTGGGTGTCAATTCATCCAGCGGTGAATCATGAAAATTTGGATTCTGCTTGCCAAGCGATGCCATCACGTTACCGAGGTTTCCCTTGGGAATGACGTGGTCAGCCTCCCCCGGGAAAAAGCCTCGTCGCACCACACCGATCGGCACATAGAACTGAACCATGCGAAGTGGCGATGTGGATCGGTTGGGATACGCCTGTAGACTCTCAAGCCATGGAAGTGACAACGTTGCACCACCGATTCCACGTAGGACCGATCGTCGGTTTGGATAGGTAGTCATTGTGAATTCCGTTGGGGAAAGGGGATCAATCGGGGCAGCCCAGTGTATTCATTTAGCAGGGGGGCGTTTAGCTGTGGGTTCGTTTACCTGGGGCCTTATTCTCGTGCCGTATTGTCGTACTGGGTGATCATGTGAAGCGAGCGGATTCCGCAGCCATTTTTATCCATTGTGAAAGAGAGATGATTGAATCAACGCTCGGATGATGGTTTGCAGTTCGTGATTGGTATCGTCAAGCTCTCTAATCAGTCTTTTCACTTCGTAACGATCGTGGACCGTCAGTTGTCTTGCAAGCGCAAACGCAGCAAGGTGTTCCGTGAATGCGAGATTGAACTGAGATTCTCGCATGAGTAGAGCATCTTTGAATCCAACGACGGACTCAAATGCCTGATATCCACCGATGACACCCGATGGATCAATGGGTGCACCATTATCGTATTGTTCTCTCCACCGGCCAATTGCATCGTAGTTTTCCAATGCGAATCCGAGCGGATCGATTTGTTCGTGGCATCCTTTGCAATCTGATCGCTTCCGGTGCAGGTCTAGTTGTTCTCGAAGGCTGAGTTGCTCATTGCTCGTGTGATTGTCTTCATCCAATGGTGGAACATCCGCTGGTGGTGGTTTCGGTGGTGAATTGAAAATAACGCCGGCGATCCACGCACCACGTGTAATGGGTTGCGTCCGATTCGGTCCAGAAGTCATCGTCATCACCGCTGCATTATTGATCACACCTCCGCTTCGGCGATCACTGATCGGTACACGATGGAAATTAAGCGTGGTGACTTGCCCACCCGGTCCCGGCTTGGTTTCAGCCGTGCTTTTCAATTCCCCGTATGAGTTGTCTAGGAGTGAGCTTCGGTAGGTGAAATCAGGATCAATTAATTCGCGGATGCTTCGGTTTTCGATCAAAACGGTTTCAAACAACAGTAGCGGTTCCAGCATCATGTGCATGCTACGCCGGTACTTTGAGTAATAGAATTCTGGGTATCGATCCGGGTTTGGGATCGATGAAATCAAACGTTCCAGTTGAAGCCACTGCGAAGGGAACGTGTCACAGAACCGTTTTAGTTTTTTGTCCGCGAGCATTCGCGTGATCTGAGAATTTAAAACTTCCGGTTGGCTCCATTTGTCAGATTCCGCGGCTGTCAATAATTCATGGTCGGGTATGCTTCCCCAAAGAAACAGAGACAGTCGAGTCGCAATGGTAAGTGCGCGATGTTTGTCGCTTTCGTTAGAGTGGCTTTTCTCTGAAGCCGTGCTTTTATCGTTGAGCTGGTTACTGTTATGGCGATTGGTTTCGTACAGATAAAAGAACTTTGGTGAGGAGATGACAGCGGCGGCAACCTCACGCATCGCGTCGGTGAATGACTTGCCAGCCGTGATTTGATTCATGCCATAGTCTGTGTAACGCGTGAGTGTTTGCTCGGATGCTTGGCCACGAAAAGCTAGTCTAAGGAAGGGTCGGAGGCGTTCCATCATCTCTTCCTTTAGCGGTTGTCTCTTTGTTGGCTCTACAAAAAAGGAATTCCAGATGCCAACGTGCTTGGGATTGAAATCTGGGCTGTAGGTAATCGAGGTGCCTAGTTGCAGAAACGCTTCCAACAGGAGGGGAGACATGCTTAAGTGATCAGCTTGATTGTCATAGCCGTGTTCTGCGCGTAGGTCTTGTGGAAATGCGGCAACGCCAGCGAGTCGAGGTTCAATCATCTGTGATTTGCCGAGCGGTCGATTTCCAACGGTAACAACATCGGGCATGATTTTTGAACGAGGATTAAAGTAGTTTCCATGCTCTCGCATGATGCGTTCTGGTAGGGTGAAGACGATACAGTTGAGCTGGAAAAGATCGACAACCGCGTTGTTGTACTGAAAGCGGTTCATTCTCCGAATGGTCGGTTTTGGATCAGGCGGAAGGGCCTCAACGGCTAATTCGAGTGTTGAGTCAAGTTCCTTGATAGTCCGTTGAGTTGCGTCTGGTGATGGCTGATTCGCTTCTTTGGGCGGCATGCGGTTAGCTTCGATCACCTCGATGATCTGCTCTGTCAACGAAAGACTGTCGCTT
>JADHOA010000022.1 GCA_016779185.1 Rubripirellula sp. | reverse complement strand
GTCTTCCATGCCCACTTTCCACCTGTGTCGGTTGCTCCGCCATTTAGAAGGGTGCCACCGAAGAGCAACCCGTTGTAACCCGTCATCTGATAGTTATCGATGACGGCTTGAATCTTGATGTTTGCGGTTGATTTGATGAGCAAATGGATATTGTTCTTTTCAATCAAAAAGGTTGGTGATCGCAAGCTTCCCACCTGCTTATTTCCCCAGTAACCACTGTCGATAGTGTTTGGCATTGCGAGCGAACCATCCGTGCGTACGCTCAGCGTGTCATCAATCGGTCGGAATGCGTTATCGGTGGTTACCCACCCATCCGGGATTTTTCCCGCGCCAAATTGTTCAAAGAGTTGCGATTCTGCATTGACTGTTGGTGATTGGAGTTGCGTAGGAAGTGACTGCGACAAAGTTTTTCCTCGAAGTGCTTCGATGAATTCAGCAGTACGTTTCGCCGAGTCATTCAGCGCTCGGCTTGCCGCAGTAAGTTTTTCGTCGATCGCCTCGCGAGCCTTTTCATGTTGTTCACCGACATCAAGATTGACCTCCTGCCGAGCGCTACTGTGAATGTGGGCGCTAAGCGCGTAGTAGTCTTGAGTGGAAATGGCGTCGAATTTGTGATCGTGGCAGCGTGCACAGGCAACCGTTAGTCCAAGAAACGCTTTGCCAAAAACATCGATCTGGTTATCCATGATGTCCGCTTCGTTTCCAAGGACATCGGTCGGAGCGTGAGTCGCTTCGTGAAGGTACCAGAATCCTGTGCCGATCACGGATTCATTAAAGAGTTGTTCTGGGTGTTTTCTTGGTTGCTGAAGTAAATCACCCGCCAGATGTTCACGGACAAATTGATCGTATGGCACATCTGCATTCAGAGCGCGAATGACATAATCGCGGTATTCGGTTGCATGAGGCAGGGCATAATCAAATTCGTGGCCGTACGATTCGGCGTACCGCATCAAGTCCAGCCAGTGTCGCGCCCATTTTTCACCGAAAAGGACCGAGTTCAGCAAGTCATCAACCACCTTTTCGTGGGCATCGTGAGCGTCATCCGCAATGAATGCCTCAAGTTGTTCTTGGCTTGGCGGAAGTCCGACAAGATCAAAGTAAACACGACGTAGCCAGGTTGGTTTGTCCGCCGGATCCGCAGGATAAAGACCACGCTGCTGTTGTGAGGCAAGAACGAATTGATCGATCGGATTTTTGGCCCAATTGCTTTGTTCGACGGTTGGTAACGCGGGTTTGATGATCGGCCGCCAAGACCAATGGTCATTGAAACGTTGATTGAGATCGAATGTTTCCTTCTTCGCATCACTCGGATCGCCCGTTACTTTTTCTCGAGGATCGGGGGCGCCGATTTCAATCCACTTTTCCAGAATTTCAATCTGTTCCTCTGCTAACTTCGATCGAGGGGGCATGCCACTGATGACGTTCTCCTGGTACCGAACGGCTTCGATCAATAAGCTGTCATTCGGAGAGTGAGGCACAATTGCGGGACCAGAATCACCACCGGTTTCCCATCCCCATTTTGAATCAAGCACGAGACCCGCTTCGATCGCCTCAGAGTCCGTCGCGTGACACTCGTAGCAATGCTCTACCAAAATCGGTCGGACCTTTGCTTCAAAGAACTGTACTTCTTCTGCCGCAAGATTCTTGTTTTCGTCTGGTGATATCGCAGCGGCGAATTGGGCAACTAGCAAGTTTGCGAAACCGCTAATCGCGATTAGGGCAATCCGGTTTTGAATCCATTGGTGTGTCATCGAAGAAATCATGCGAGCACCTCCTTGATGAGGTTGCCATGCACATCCGTTAGACGCATGTCGCGTCCGCTAAAACGAAAAGTGCTTTGAGTGTGATCGATTCCGAGAAGATGAAGCATGGTGGCGTGCAGGTCGTGAATCTCGAATCGGTTTTCCACTGCCCTGTATCCCCATTCATCGGTCGCTCCGACGCTGGCTCCGCCTTTCACGCCTCCTCCCGCCATCCATACGGTAAATCCAAAAGGATTGTGATCTCGTCCGTTGGATCCTTGAGCAAAAGGTGTGCGGCCGAATTCACCCGCCCAGACGACTAGCGTGGAGTCAAAGAGTCCCGTGCGTTTTAGGTCTTTAATCAGCCCAGCGATGGGTTGATCGACGGTTTGGCAATTTTTGTTGTGGCCATCAACGAGCCCGCCGTGTTGATCCCATCGGTCGCCGTTCCCACCGGGGCAAGTGAGTTCAATGAAGCGGACCCCGCGTTCAACCAGACGACGAGCGATCAGGCATTGTCTTCCAAAGGTCTGAGTGTTGTTGAATTCCGCATCCAATCCATAGAGGCGTTTGGTTTCTTCCGTTTCTTGTGACAGATCCATTAGTTCGGGTACCGAACGTTGCATCTGATAGGCAGTCTCGTAATTGCTAATCGCTGCTTCAATTTCCGGGTCATTTCCTAAGGAAGCATTGAGTTGCGTATCAAGTTTTCGGATGAGTTCTAGTTTGTTGAGTTGAATCTGTTCTGTTTTTTCTCGACGCTGAATATTCGGCAGCGGTTGGTCTTTGGGTAAGAAAATTGATCCTTGATACGCAGAGGGTAAGAATCCTGAGCCAAAGCAATCGAGGCCGCCTGGTGGAATCAATCCGCCATTAATCACAACAAAGCCAGGCAGATTCTGATTTTCGGTTCCGAGTCCGTAACCAAGCCATGCGCCCATACTTGGTCGTCCCTGCAGTCCATTGCCGGTGTGCAAGAAGTAATTGGCAGAAGTGTGCTCCGAAAATTTTGAAGTCATCGATTTGATGAATGCTAGGTCATCAGCGACTTCGGCAATGTGTGGGAAGAGCGAGCTGATCCAGTGGCCGCTTTCGCCATGCTGTTTGAATTCCCAAGGGCTTTTCAGGACGTTGCCAACCGCATCAAACTGAGTCGGAGCGAGGTTGCCGATCACTTGGTGGGGATTCTGACCGTTGTATTTTTCCAGTGCTGGCTTGTAATCGAATGTATCCACATGTGACGGGCCGCCGTCCATGTAAAGGAAGATGACGTTTTTTGCTTTTGGAGCAAAATGAGGATTTTTGGGGGCCCAAGGGGAATCAGTGGACGTGCCACTGGCTTTGTTCTCCGAAAACAGGCTTTGTAGAGCAAGTGCTCCGAAGCCGTTTGCGCACCACTGCAACATTTCTCTGCGGTTTTGCGGTTGGTGCGCGAATCTTCGACAGTGACTTCTGCTGCTTGGATTGGGCATGATTTGTGGTGGGTATGAGTCGATAGAGGATTTGCTGCGTGATTAACGAACCAGCGAATACCGGTCATTGAAAGAATCTATTCTCGCTCATCTCCGACTAAATCGATCAGTCGGCCGCAAGATTGCTAACGTTGTTGTTGCTGTGTTAAATACTGTACGTAGACGCGAGCAACGTCACCCATGTAGTGATGCGGAGCATCTGCTGCTGATTTTTTGAGTAACTCTAACGCCTTATTTGAGTCACCTTTCGCGTCTGCGTAGAGACCGAGATAGAAGTAACCGTAAAAATCCGCTCGTGATCTTGAGCCGGATCCTTCTGGAACCGATTCCATTTTAGTCGCTACCCGTTCGGTATCACCCGTTTTTAACATGCCAAGGACTTCCTCCATCGGGATTCTCGGATCGTCCGGGGCAGGAAGCACTAATTGTGTCGCCTTTTCAAACGACTCTGCACGAGCAAGGCATAGGAAGTGCCATGCGGCATTCTCGACATCATTCGGGTTGACTCTGCGGTGAACCTCAAACTGTTTTACGCCGTCCCTGTGACGACCAGCGAAGTATTGCGCGATGCCTCGCTGCCAAAGGTATGGCAAAGCATCAGGTCTCGCCTCAAGGTAGCGATCAAAGTACTGAAGTGAATCCTCTGGCTTCCCGCATCGCAGGAGCGTATCGGCCACGGTCAGCATTGAAGCAGGCGAATCGGAGAATCGTTCAATCAGTTGGTTTGCCGCGTCGAGTGCTTGCGTTTGTTCTCCGGCGGCGAGCATGGTCAGTGCTCGGCTCTGAAGCTCTCGCTCATTCAAGGGATTCGCTACTTTGTTGGCGTTCTCTGCTTTGTTGGCGTTCTCGGTGGTGTCTGCGGCTTGTGCCTGAGTATTCTCAAGCACCAAGGCGGTGGTGAGCACCACTGTCAGGACCATCAAGACTTGATTCGGCCTTGGGGGTTTTTGTTCAAGTTTCATGGATTGATTCGGCATCAATGCTTCTGCCTAGGCAAGTATTTGGAGACGGAGGGTCGCCAGAATTTTACCTTAACCTGACATCCAGATGGGGTAAAACCTGCACAAAGTCATTGTCGTTGCGAGTTCGCTGCGCCGCCGCTAATTCTTAGGATTGCAAAGATTGACGATTTCTAGAAGTTCAATCGCAGGTTCTCGATTGCAGTAAATCAGTGCTGTTCTTCCGTAGAGTTCGGCCCCCGTTGGCTGCTCCATTCTCTCAGCTAACACAGGTCCCGCCGTTACTTTCCACAGTTCACAGAGTTCTACTTCGCGGAGAACGTTATGTTGGATAAGAACTCGGCCAAGGGGCATTGCTTGACTTTCAATTTGTTGCCACACGATAGGAGCGAGTTTGCTGACATCCAGTCGTACGATTCCGTACTGAACCACTTTTTTTGACCGCTGAGTGATCAGGGTGATTTCTCGGGAATACCAGTTGTCGTGGCGATGGCAGGCATGGACCTGCACATCCACGGCTTCTTTGGCGTGCGATTCTACCGTCACCGTCATGTGAGCATTGTGGTTCAGGAGCACATCATAAGGCCTCGGAAGTTCCTTCATCGATTCGAACTCGCCAAGTTGCCGGTGCCCTAGCGGTGACCCGTAGAACTCATCTAGCAACTCACGATGATTCACTTGGGATCGGTGGCGAATATCATTGGCTTCGCTCATGCTAACCTCGTCGATTAGTGAAGCGGTGCGCTGACGCCTAGAGTCACCACAGGCGGTGTAGGAATTTCAGGGCGTTGCAGAACCGTGTCAACGAGGAAGTAAAAGAGCCGTCGCAGCGGATCGACATCGAGATCGTCTGCGACTTTTTCAGCACGCGCTTGATGCTTATCAACCAGGTCCAAGGCCGTTTCGAAAACATTTGCCTTGTCGTACAGCTTTCGAACACGAGCAATTCTTTGCGGGTCCGGAAGATCGCATTCGCTATCAGCGAGGCTCAGCAATTCTTCTGCTTCTGGTTCAGGAAGAGCTTGTAGCGCCAATGCCCAAAGGAGAGTTGGGCGACCGCCGATCACGTCGCCACCGGCTAGACGTTTGTTGGAGTCATCGCCGGTCCAGTCATCGATATCGTTTAGGATTTGGAACGCGACACCCATGTTTCTGCTAAAGGTACGGATGGCGTCACGATATTGATCAATTTCACCCGCGAGACGAATACCGCTAATCAACGCCGCCTCGAAAGCCGGTGACGTTTTCAGTGCATAGATCTTTAATGCGTCCAAAGGCGTCAGGCGACGATCCTTAGCGTCTCTCCAGAGTAGTTCAGCACCCTGCCCTTCGGACAGTCGCATGTGTGCTAACGCGAGAGAGTCCAGCACATCTGCTCGAGCCTCTGGTGTGACTTCGTCACCCTTTTCGCACCGACTCAGCAATCGATAGCCGAGTCCGATCAGGTAATCACCGACGTTGATTGCCGTCGAAAGTCCGAATCGCCGATGCACAGCAAGTTGACCATAGCGGTAAGCGTCATCGTCCTGAATGTCATCGTGAACGAGACTTGCCTTGTGGAATGTTTCTATGCTCATCGCCGCGCGCCGAACCGCATCGGGGATTTCACTAACGGCGGTTGTGTTTGCTGGATCCGTGCAATGACCACCGGTCATCGCATCGTAGGCTGCCAGCGTGATGAATGGTCGCGAGTGTTTGCCACCACGACTCAAAAAGTCATAGGCAATGTGTTCGGTTGCGGAAACTCGATCCATTGATTCAATCGATTCTGCAGTTACCGCCTTTTCACCAAGTTCGTTGCGATCTCGAATTCGCGGAGCGTTACGGTCAATGTTTTCCGGTTTGAATAAACGTTCTGCCTCTCGCATCAGATGGACATACGTTCGAGCACTCTTGGCTTCGGGCTCGTAAGGCGTGCGAATCATCTCACTGACCCAAGGTTCATCGACCTTGGTATTTCGGCAATCACTGCTTAATAGCGGAACTGCCATGCAGGGGATTCCGGCAAGTAAGACTTTATCAATCGCCTTTTCCAAAACGTTTAAGCAAGCAACTCCCACAACCGCGTCCACGTATCCGCCAACGATGATTTTCATCACGACAGGCGAACCCTCGGCAACGAGAACTCGATAGCCCATCTCTTCGGCCAGTCCGCGGAAATCTGCAATGCTGCAAGCTCCGCATTCCTTACAGTTCATTCCGAACTGGTCGTATTCTGCTGGACATCCCTCGGCATGCTTGAGGCAGTGTGGTAGCAGAAACAGTCTCCGCTCCGGTGGCACTGCTGATAGAGGCCCTTTCCAGTAGGCGCTGCTAATCATCACCATCGTCCATCCGAGATACGACTCGGGTAGGTCTGCCTCCGCAAGCGTCGCGCGAGCGATCCGCTCCATCTCGTCTTTATTGACTGGGATCTCTGGATCAAGGCGACTTGCAACTTCTTCACACCTTGCTCGTAAGCTTTCACGAAGTTCCAGTGTTTCCGGAACATCTTTCAAGTGGCTGGTCTTTCGACGGCTACTTTTTTCAGGTGACGCTTCGAGGCTCGACGAAGATTCGCTAGTGGTGACTCCGCTCGACAAACCAGGTACCTCAGATTGTGGGGAGTTGCAGGAGGGTGATGGGGTAGGTGGAAACGGTCGATCCGAGGGTCAAATCGGCCACTCAGATTTGGGCGTTTCAGACGACATGCGAAGAAACTTTCCCAATGCACTCGCCGTGAAAATGTGTGGGTAGAGTTTTTCGTGGTACCAAAGCTTGGCAAAGTAGAAACCAATTGGCCATGCGACTTGGTGCCGACCTGCTCGGAGGCCATGCAACAAAAACTCCACTCCTTGGATTATAGACTCGTCGAGACCATCCTTCACAGCGTCTGAAGCAGACAAACTAGATGATTCCTCGGTAAACCTGCCCTGTGGAGTTTTTTCTGTGGTTTCTGCGGAAACTTTAACGGCGTCTCCCCCCCTGTTCGGTAGAGCATCCTCAGTGGAATTCAGTCCACCGGTGCCGCGAAAACCAACCATTTCGGATTTTTGCGGGGAACTATTTCCCGTCAAAGTCTCGGGTTTGGTCGAACTATGGTCCCTGTTTCGCCCTTGGGACATGCCTGTCGGGTCGGGTTGGAATACTACTGCTGGCGTTTTGAAGGTAGGAAGTGAATTGCCTCGGTGTTTCGCGATAGTTAAAAGAGCATCCACCGCCAGCGCTGTCTCCTCCATGCTGCTGGTAATCTTTTGAATGACAGCTGCATTGTTCTCATCGATCGTTGTTATGTTTGTATCGGGGCCCGAGCGTTCAAGCCAATGGTTCAGTGAGTACCCGCCCCCCCAGCCGCCATCCGGATTTTGCTGCGACAACAGATATTTACATCCCCGGTCCACTGCAGATCTGTCTAGGAAATGCACCGCAGCGGTTAAAACCTTTGACGTGCCATAGATCGGATTTTCTTCATCCTCCCGATCTTGATTCCCAAACCATAATGGATGCCACGATCCGTCGGGTTGCTGATTTTGCGTCAAGAACTTCTTGGCTCGTTGGATACCTGCGTGATTGTTGTTCAAGATGCCGATTGATGCGGACGCCTGTAGTGCCCGCAGGGCATGCGCGGTGAGATCATTACTGCTGCGATCAAACGGCAGTTTCCCCCAGCCCTTACAAAAAGTTGGCCAACCGCCGTTGCGATTTTGTAATCGGTTTAGCCAGCCCAGTGCTCGTTCGATCGCTGGGTGAATCTCGCCCGATTTATCTTTCTTCCATCGTAACGCACCAGCTAATGCGAGGATCGCTGCGGGGGTGTCATCGCTGTCGGGTACAGCCCCGCTTAGATCACTCCAGCCCCAACCACCTGGTTCGGCCCCGGTGAATGGGTGACGTGTTAGGTGCTGACACTTGAGATGCCAGTCAATTAGCGAATCGCTACACCATGATCCATCGTCCTCAGGGTCGCACGATAGTGCGTGCATGGCTAGCGAGGTAACCCAAGTTGCGAGGTTCGTGTCGATCGGCCATAGACCTTGTTGGTCGATCGAGTCGAGAAGAAATCTCAATCCATGTTTCGATACTTCATGATCCGTTCGTTTGGTTACCGAAAGGCTCATCACAACAAAAGCAGTCAAAGGAGTCGCTTCGAGAAAGCCACCGCTATCAGGTTGCATTCGACGAAGCACCTGCATGGTCCGCTTGATCATTGCTCCACGTACCAACCTTAACGGAGCGAAAGCTTTAGGCCCATGGAAATGCCTTGTTTGACCAATCGCAACCAACGCCGGGATCGCATAGCTCACCACTGGCATGCTGAGCATTCGGTACATCGATTGTGGGAAAGCCGCCGCTTCGAAAGGTAGCGAGGGGACTTGGTCCCAGGAGACGATGCCAGCGATTGCTAGATTGGTGAGAATCGGAACAACAAACGTCTTGTCGGTTCCATATCTTTTTTTCAAGGCGTCAAAGCCGCCTGTGATCTGTATGTATTGCTTTAGAGAATCAGTCTGCTTTTCTGAGAGAGAATGTCCGGTCGCTTGTCCTGCAAGTGACGTTGCTGCCAACACCAAGTAACTCGTGGCGATATTGGAGTGGCTGCGGTCGGTGTCACCAAAACCTCCGTCCGGATTCTGCTGCTCCCTTAATGCATCGATTCCTCGATTCACAGCGTCGATGAGTGCTACGCGTGAATCGCCATTCTGCGTTTCAGTCGTGAGATGCTTCTGGGGTTCACTAGGTGTTTTGACTTGAAGCGTTGAAGTGGTTGAATCGGCTGGACTGAGTTGAACTGCACCCTCTGGAGCATGGATCAGGAATGCCGAGATCGCACTGATTGCCGTGGCCGTGCTGAGTGACGAAGGTGATAGCTGACCAACCCAATACCCCTCGGGCGTACGCTGCTCAAGAAGTTCATCACGCAGCTTATCAAGCGATTGACGAACACGATGGACGATGGTCTTTTGGCTTTGAGGGAAATCCGTCATTACTGCTTGATTCAAATGAGCCTTGAGAAGAGGAATCGCTGCGAAGAACTAACGGATCATTAGGAAATAGGATTTGCCCGTATCGTAACGGTGTGTAGTTTTGGTGACGAACTGTATCGGTATTGCAAGGTTGGATCAGATGCCTCTCACGAAATCACGTGGTTTGCGAACGCTAAAGGTAGCCGAAAACCTCTGGTCGTGGGTGCAACGTCATTGAGATTTTGTGTTAACACCTAGTCGCCTCTCTTTGTTCTGGATTCATTTTTCTATTCGACAGACTTAGACTGGTGGGCGTTGCCAATCGCTTTCATCACTTCAAAGCGATCACTTTTTGCGTTGCGACCAATCTGATGAAAGGTGGCGATTGTCTTTCCAGACGCAATCAATTGGATCTCCTCTTTTTGCAACCGAGTGGATTGAGAGAATCGTAGCAAGCAACCGTTGGATCTAGTATGTTTTGTTGATTCTAAAACGATTACCAATCAAGTGTTCTCGAGGGCTCTATGAGACGACGTCAGTTTTTGCAAGTCGCTTCCGCTGTTACCGCTGCTTCTTCGTTGCCAGCAGTTGCGAGGGAATCGTTTCAGCGATCAGGGAATCATCGATTTCAAATCGGTCTCGCCGCGTACTCTCTACGGAACTACTTTTCGTTTTCACGCGGTAAGACTCAGACGCCAGCAGCGGATGGCAAACCGCTTGATATGTATCGATTCATTGATTACTGCGTTGATCATGAGCTCGGTGCTGCGGAGTTGACCAGTTATTTTTTTGATCCCGAGATCAAAGACGAGACCTTCCTCGATCTTAAACGTTACGCGTTTGTGCGAGGCATCGAAATTTCGGGAACTGCAATCGGAAATAATTTTACGGTTGGTTCGGGGCCTAAATTAGACGAGGAAATTCAAAAGGCAATGCATTGGATTGATCGAGCGAGTCTTCTTGGAGCTCCCCACATTCGCTTTTTTGCAGGAACGGGTAAGCAACTCGAGCAAGATCCCAAGCGAATGGACGAAGCCTGTGATGCGATCAATCGCTGCGCCGAACATGCGGCGAAGCGGGGGGTTTTTATTGGTATCGAAAATCACGGGAACCTGACGAGCAACCAAATGCTGGAAATCATGGATCGTGTGGATAGTCCGTGGGTTGGCATTAACCTCGACACGGGCAACTTTTGGACCGAAGATCCGTACGGGGACCTCGAGAAATGCGCCCCTTTTGCTGTGAATGTTCAAGTTAAGGTCACGATGAAAAAATCAAATGGCCAGCACTACCCTGCCGATTTGAATCGTGTTGCAGCAATCCTGAAGCGTGCGACGTATCAGGGCTACGTGATTTTGGAGTATGAGGATGAAAATCCGTATCAAAACATTCCAGCTAAGTTGGCGGAGTTGAAGGCTGCCTTGGCGTAGTGGAGTGTAATAAGGATGGTTGAGAGTCATCGGGCACTTTCAATCGCTTGATGAATAATTCGTGCGGGCACCAGCTTAGAGAGTTTGCCGCCCGTCTGATCGCTCATGACGCCTATGTACATTCCAACGATCTTGAAATCGTTGGGATCTTTATTCACTTGGACTGCCGGCCCCCCGCTCGTTCCCTGGGCCAAAGCAGGGCTAGAAAAAATAATTGGCTCGACGCCCCATTCCGTTTTTGCGGGTAGCTCTCGGGAGACGGTATGACCGGGAACGGCAATCGCTGATAGTTTTGGTGTTGTTCCGAGGCCGTGTGGAAATCCAGCACTGACGATGGGGGTCAAACGTGCCGGTTCATCGATCGCGAGTCTCTCGAAGTCAAAAGCTAATTGCTTGAAATGATCAAGGTAGATTGAATTACCCTCGCGTCGGATCAGTTCAGCGATGGCAAGATCCGAGGTTGGATGACGCTGCCATGGATTTGCTGATACGGGAACAAGTGAGTTGAGTGTGACCCATTGTGACTGGCCGCTTGGATCCAGATAGAGAACTCGGCTCTCACCGGTCGTTTCAGCAGATGCGTGTCCCGCGGTGACCAAGAATAATCGCTCTTTCTTTGCAATCAGAAAGGCAGAACATAGTCGACCCGTTTTGTTTTGTGGCGATTCGACGGTTTGAATACAAACCACGCGATCCCACTTTTCAACGGTTCTTGGCGTCGAAGGTTGCGCTGACGTTTCTTCACCGTAGGCTTTGCTGGCTATTGACAAAGTCATTAGTGAAAGCAACGCCAAGGCCGTGAGATGCAGATGGTTTTTCATGTAGGGATTGATTTAGGTCGATTGGTCAGTCAGGTATTCTCGGTCTTGTAGTCAATTTTATCAGTGCTGTCGACCATTGTGCGCCGTGCTTGTCATCGGGCAAGTAATCGCATTTGACTGACGTCCTGACGGATTCGTGTCTTTCCCTCTTTGCTGTGTCTTGTTGAACAAGAACTTGACGAGGGGGTGTCGCTTTTGGTACTTGCCACACGGTGGTTAGCTCGCAGCATCGCTCGTTATTTTATCGATCGTGAAACAAAATCGTATGGATTCATGTTGCTCCGTTTTTTCATTCATTTCTGTTTTGTGTGTCTCGGATTGTCGCTGACGAGTCTGAATGATTGCTCGTACGCGCAAGAATCTTTGGACGCATCATGGAGATCGGGTGTTTCACGGTGGACGGGTACGGGGTACGTTGAGATCACCCCATCTCATTCCTCAGCGATTGATACAATTGGCGAGGTGAATACGGCGGATGTCGATGCAGCTGCGAGTGGTGATGCAGCTGCGAGTGATCTTAGGTTTGCACGCGGTTCTTTCAGTTCGACCAGCACACCCTACCTTGATTTGAAAACGGCAGCGATAAGCGATCCGTCGGCGCCCCCTTCGTTTGTCTCTGCTGAGGCAGCGCCAGATATTTCGCTCCCCCCGGTTTCCTCACCTGATGATTCGGTTACCGAGGATTTTGTCACGGGCGATTCGGTGATTAAGGATTCAACCGAGGTGCTATCTTCCAACGCGAACGTCATCGACGAGATGATGGAATTGGAGACACTCGAGGCCGATCTTGGATGGAGGGCTCAATTTGGCAGGGTATGGGGCGCGTGGTTTTCTCGCCGCGAGTGGATGGATGCTTGGGATACCGAAGCCGAATTGGGGATTGACGGAAGTTCCGGTAACGCCAGCACTCTTGGTGTGCGAACTGGGTTTGAGTCAAAGCGATCCACCAAATATTTTGACGTTGAATTGGATGTCGACTATCGACAAAAACGTAATCGCAATGCTACCACCGAGGACAACGGAAGGGTGGCGACAGATGTTGATCGAATGTTTAACGGAACGCCTCATTCAGCATTCGGTAAGTTTGGAATCGAGTGGGATCGATTCAAGGCTTTTGATTTGCGTGTAAACCTCAACGGTGGTTACGGATACCACTGGATTCGCACCGATGATGCATCGCTTGTGACACGTTTCGGTGCTGGTGCTTCACGAGAGATTGGCGCACCGGTCGATCAATGGATTCCTGAAGCCGTGTTTGGCGTAGAGTCTGAGAGAACGTGGGCTTCGGGTCAAAAGATCAAGCAAAAATTAGAGTACTTTCCGGCTTGGGAAGATTTTGGTGACTTTCGCCTCGTCGCAAACCTGTCGTGGGAAGCGGCATTGGATGAAGCCGACAAGTTTCGATTAAAGTCATCGATGAATAATCGATACGATAGCACGCCTCAGGGGGCAAGGCGAAACGATTTGTATTACTCCCTCTTACTGCTTTATAAGTTTTGATTCTTGCTTTCATTCGATGACAGGCTGTCGAGACTCCAGCAGCAATCTCCATCACATCTCGTTTTACCGGTTGCAGCAACCGCTTATTCAACGTTCCCCGCGAGATTAGCGGAGGAAAACAAAGATTAGTCCACCTGCTTCAGGTCGTGTGATCACTGCATCTTCGAAGCGAGGAGGTCCGGTCAGTCCGCGTGCTTCTCGCGAGAATCCGTATCTTTCTGTGGGGATTCCAAATCGATTAAGCGTCAATTCCTGATCGCTGTTTTCATCATGGTAGGCTGCCACCGCAAACTCTTGGGGAAGAGCATCTACGGGAACAAGCCAAAGTGATTCTCCGTTCTGAATCGGTAGTGATTGCGATAGGAGAGACTGATCCTCACTATTGAAGGTTGATACATTTGCGTGAATCGCGACTTTGCAAGTGCCTTGGTTGTTCGGAGCGCCGGCGATTCGGATGGCGATCATCATTTCTTTTTCTAAAGCACCCTGACCATCATTTTCCAAATTTTCAATGACTTGAATCATGCCTGCTTCAGGGAATCGCGGTGGAACAAAGCGAGTCTGTTGATACCAGATTGTCGCGAATCCGAAAGCGATAATGACAAAGAAAACCAGCACAAGAAACGAACCATGGTTTTCTTTCCACTTGCTTGTGCGCAGTGTTTCCGTCGGCTCTCGGATGTCTTCCGTCATGCGGTGGTACTGAACGACATCGGTCTCACCCGTCGCTAATGCGTTTTGATCGGCTTCATCGTTCGGATTTTCGTTCAATGGGTCGTTTAACATCACTGTTTGGTGCGTTTTCGAACGGAGAAGGAGTATCAGGCTGTTTACTTACGGGTGTAAATGTGAGAGGCCTGTGCGTCAGAGTTTAGTGTTTTCAAATTCCTAAAACAGCAGGTGACAGCCGTTTTGCAATGGATTCGAATTTGAATGAGGTCAAAACGCAATCATTCGATTCTGCTAACCCGCGTCTTATTCACCTCTTTGCTTTCCATCGAACATTGGAACGTTCTCCTCAATTTGTGGGCTCAAGAGGCAGAACACTCTCGTCCGCTAATGAAGGTACCAAGTAGCGTCGGTGGTGGCGGAATCCGTCAATGGGCCACAATCCAAGAATGTAAGAGGCTCCGAGAAAGAAATAGGAACCGCGTGTGTTCCGGGATCCAAAAAAAAGACTGGCTCAGAATCATCGGGATCCTCGAGCCAGTCATTCGTTTTTTCTTTTACAGGATTGTGTATCCGAAGTTTTCGGGAGCCGAATCCTTGTTAATGATCAAGTGGATTACTTATTCCACCACCAGCGGTTACCGGTTGATGCAGCAAGCGCCTCTTGGCGGACTTGGCCGCTTATGGCATCACTGGTTTGCTTTTGAACAATCTCAAATCCATTGATATCCACTCCACCCGATGCGGTAACAACCCAGCCAGCACGGCCTCGAATGAAGCTGCAATGCGGCTCAACCGCTTTTGGCGTGGTGTAAGAAGCGAGTTCGAGAGCTTGGTTCTCGTTACCAAGGACTCCGAGATCCAAGCCGGCTTTGTCTGCTAGTCGCTCTTGAACAATCAACGTCGCAACAACGGTGAGGTCCATCATGTTTTGAAGCTCAGAGAAGACAGGCATCTTTTTTGACAAGTCATCGTACGACTCGGTCATTTTATCTGCCCAAGCCTTTGCCATTTTGTCAACGCCACCGCGTTTTACCGATCCGTCTTGATTGACGATGTCTTGTTCGGTCTTAGTTTGAACGCCTTGGCCAGAAAGTTTCCAAGCCAATCCGTCGTCACTTTTTCCAAGGGCATCGTAGCTGCAAGCCATCCACCAGCGAGGGTTTTGATTTTTGGTTTGCTGGCTGTTTTTGGTCATCTCAAGGTAGCTAGGCAAAGTTGCCACAGGCGATGGGGTAAGCCCCATTGCAACTCGCTTCATTTCAAAGTCGGCTGCCACCAAGGTTCGTGCAAAACGGGTGTCGGTGGGGATACCACTCAGGTAAATCATCTGTGGTCCAAAAGCTTCTCGCATTGAAGCTTCGAGTGCGACAGGACTTTGGCCTGGGCGAAGTTTGACGCGATTGAGCAGTTGTTGCAGGCGACGTCGGCCTTCATCGGTTGGCTCGATCGAGCAGGTGATACCTTCTTGGCGAGCATTCTCGACGCTTCGGAGAGCGACAGTCAAGTCTGCCAGACGCATGGTTGCGCCACCCGTAACGGTACCAACCACAAAACCATCTTCTCGCATTTCCCATGGTTCAGCAGGACCGGCGAGGATAACGTCGTGGTTTTCTTGATCGACAAAGACATATTCAATTCGCTGTAGCCCAGCCATGTATTCGACTTCTGCTGGAATTGCCTTGCCCGTGGCATGGCTTTCCGAGATAGCTGCTTGGAGACCTTTGAGAGAGATCATTCGAAGGTCTGCCGCGTCACGCAGATCGCCTTGCAGTACCTGATTGGCATTTTGAAGCTGATTTGCCAATTCCTGACGATCTTCAATCGTCGCGGCCCGAACCATCCCAGCAGGATCAATTACAACTCCACCGACGGTACGCCCGCGAGAGCCGAAACTGAGACCAGCGTGTAAAGCGGTCGCCAAAGAGAGGACCCCTAACGAAAGGGTCGCGATAACAATCGAAAAGCGTTTTGAGTCCGAATGGATCACAATGGATCTCCGAAGCAAGCCACCGATCAAATGACACGGTGATCGTGAAGGAAATATAGGCCGACAAACTGTTCCTATTGTGACCAGCATTTTCCAAAATTCGAGAAAAAACTGGGCGTTCGTAGAATAGTTATCGTCTCAATTTAGAGCAACAGAAGCTTTCTAGCGTTTCAGCAGCCTTCGGGGCTAGGGAAATCTTGGGTTGAAAGTGACGCATTTTTCAGAAAAACTTGAAATCTTACCTCAGCCAGTTCCCGCTTTTCGAGGGGAATGCATTGCGATGACGGCTCAATCGACCGAACAAGTTGGTTGCCAATGATTTGGCTGTCTTTCCTCGGGTAAACGGGGCAAATCACCATCCTTCTTCTCATGATTTGTGCCGATTTTAGGTAGATTTTCTTTTTCTCAATCTTGTTTTGAACGTCCCTTTCTCGGATTGCCGACCGGGAAAAACTTCTTGAGTTCTCGGAAATCGTTTCCTACCATCCAATGGCGTAGAAACGGCGTTTTAAGAGTTTTTTTCAGCGACCGGAAAGACGTTTCCGCTGTTCTGAAGCTGGTTTGAGCAATCATCAGGTTTTTTTCGTCGCTGGGTGTTCCACTTGGCACTATTTCCTTGTGATCCCGTTTGGCTCAAATGGCAGTCCTGCATCCAAGGCGATGAGCCTCGTCCAAAATATCTGCACCCGAGACATTTTTTAAACGCGAAGTCTGAATACAGACGCCCCAAAAAGAGACTTACTCAATGGCAAAATCGAGCCCGCCTGCGGAACCTGTTGGTATGGCTCGCGCCTACTTGGTGCTGAGATCTTCGGGCCGCTGGAGCGATGTTTTTCGCTTGTCTCCCCCCGTCGAGGTGGTGATTGGGCGTGCCTCCTCGAACCAGATTGTGATTCGGGATCAGCAGGCAAGTCGGCATCATGCCAAAATCTTTTGGACGGATTCCACTTGGGTCTTGAGCGACCTTGGTAGTGTGAACGGCACCTTTCTGAATCAGAATCGAATCGAGGATCATCAGGTTCTGCGCGACGGGGATACGATCCAAGTCGGTGGATGTGAGATCACGTTCTCGAGTCAAATTCCAGGTTTAAGTCATCCGGTCGATGGGCCGGTCCAGAGCGTTTCGAACTCTGACGATCAAATGACACTCGAGATCGACGCAGGAACGATCACGGAGCGGCGTCGTCACAGTGCGTACCTCAGTGGTGAATTGAATCTGGTGAGTAAGCCCAAACCACCGGTTGGAATGGGAGTGAACGCGAGTGGTTCGAGAGATACCGGTTCGATCGCTTCGGACGCCTCGCATCGTCTTTTACAACTTGCTTTTCAGCTCGCTCGTTCTGACGAGGCAGCGAAAGTCATTGAGCTGGTTTTGGATGACCTGTCCCAATGCATTCGATTTGATTCCGCTGGTCTTTATCTAGCACAGGGTAAAGCAACTGAATCTGCAAGAGCTGAGATTGCATTGGTTTCAACCAGGCAATCCGGCAGCCGAAGTTATCGACGACCACCGGAATCTTTGACCTCGGCCGTCGCCAGTCCCGAGGCGGATGCCATTCTTGCTCGTAACGTCTTGGGTGATCCTGAGGTTGCGATCGAGAACAGTCACGGTGAGCTTGATGTTGAAAGTGTGATTCTGGCACCGCTGCGAGATCGACATGGTCAACATCGAGGAATGATACATCTGACAACCGCCGCGGGGAATCCTCCACTGAATCTTGGCGACTTGGAATATGTGGTGGCCGTCGGTGAAATTCTTACGGCATCATTAGTCAATCTTGCTGATCGACGTAAACTTGCTAAATCGCTTCGCAAAACCAAACAGCAGGTCAAAGATTTACAGCGTCGGCTCGGAGATAAGGTGCGAATTCTTGGCAACAGTGAGCCGATGCAAGAGCTAGTGGAAAAAGTTGGATTGGCTGCGCCGACTTCGGCAACGGTTCTGGTGCGTGGTGAATCAGGAGTGGGTAAGGAGTTGGTTGCCGCTGCGATCCATCATGCAAGCGACAGATCCGAAGGACCTTTGATTTGTATGAACTGCGCGGCGCTTTCGCCGACACTCTTGGAGAGTGAACTTTTTGGACACGAAAAAGGCGCTTTCACTGGCGCTACAGAAAGAACGTGTGGGAAGTTTGAACTTGCTGATGGTGGCACCCTGATGCTGGATGAGATCGGCGAGATGGATCTCGACATTCAGGCAAAGTTTTTGCGAGTGCTAGAGGGGCATCCTTTTGAGCGAGTGGGAGGGCAGGAAGCGATCCGAGCGAACGTTCGAGTGGTTGCTGCAACCAACCGCGATCTACGTCAAATGGTTCAGGAAAATAAATTTCGACAAGATCTTTATTATCGTTTACATGTCGTTGAGTTAGTCATTCCGCCTTTGAGGAAGCGAGGGCGTGATTGCCTGCTGATTGCAGAGCATTTTTTGCAGCAGTTCAATCATCAAATGGGTAGAAAAATCACTGGATTTACTGAGGAGGCAACGCAGAAGTTATTGAGTTACCAATGGCCGGGTAATGTTAGGGAATTGAGAAACGTGATTGAACGGGCGGTTGTCTTGAACACCAAGTCGGTGATCGAACTCTCCGATCTCACATTGGCGCCGGTCTTGGGAGGCTCAAGTGATCAAGTCGCAATGAGCGGGTTGTCGTCGCCTGAGATCAGCCTCGCTGAACTTGAAAAGCGACACATAGACCGAGTCTTGCAGTACACCGATGGGAATAAGAGCCGTGCCGCTTCGATTCTGGGGATTGAACGAAGTACTCTTGATCGAAAATTAAAACGATACCAGCAAGAAGACACTTAAATGGTTCCATGTGACCGGTTGGTGCGTATCAGGGGTGCGAGCGCCTAACCAATGCAAAAAAGTTGCAGATAAGGGACAAGTGTCAACATTTGTTAACGATCGCTTTTCATTGTTGAATTCTAACGCAGCGAATGGCATCACGCCTGATAGTCAAGCGATTGGCCCGATGCATCGAGCGGTTGGTTGGAATCGCTTGAGTTGTTTTCAGTGAAGATCGAAATTCCACTGATAGTCTCACCTTGTTCCGATCGGTGCTGACTGATTGAGTTAGGGGCAGAATGCTGTTTGGAATCTTTCTTGTGCTTCTTGTGCGTGCTCCATGGGAGTCTGCCATCGGGATTGCGATCAGTGGCTGCGGAACCTTCGGAGATTTCAGAAGCCAACGGAGTATCTGGGATTGTTTTTTTGATGGCTCGTTGATTTGCGATTGCATCCGAAGCCGCGTCATCGGATGCACCGCCCTTTGCGGATGCATTGGGAACTCCAACAACAGGGTGGATGGCATTGATCGGAACACGCATGCGGTGGTTGCTGATTTAAAGGAGTAGGATGATTGATGCGTCGGTGCTTGGTGTGGAGATGAATCCGGTAGCGATCATCGTTGATTATCGACGCTGGTTGGTTGTCATTCCCGGAATTAACCATTCCAGGGTTTCGCTGACACGCTCCAACGCCTTGCGTTCAATCTGCGGCGAGTTGAGCGGTCCACGAACATTGATGGTCCAGAGTGTATATCGAGTGGCACCAAGTGGCCGTATCAGTTGCGTGAATGTGTTTTGCGGACTAACACGAGTGTTGAAAGTCAAATCCAACTCCCTTCGACGGTTGAGCGTGCCACCTCCCTGTAGAGCGACGAGGTCGCCCCACATTTGAATGTCGTGAAAGGTGACGGAGTCGCCGTAGAGTGAGAAGCGAACCTGACCGTCGGTGAAAGCAACATCTTCGGTTGCTTCGAGTCTTAGCAGATTAAGAATTTGAACGATCAGGGGAAGTTGGTAGACATTCGCGCCACTTACTCTTGCTGTCCCTGAACCCCTGAGCAGGTCGATGGCTCCGAGATTACCTTGCAGGTGGGATTGTCCGCTTAGCGTCCCCGTGAGACTTTTTCCTGAGTGCCCAAAGTCAGCAAGCAAAGTTGGAAGCTGAGCGTAGTAGGTGTTGAGATCTACATCAAAGTTGCCGTTGGAAAGTACGACGTTCCCGTCGAGATCGATGAGTCCTCCAAACAGATTTCCTCGGATTGCTGTAAGTGGTTGTTGAGGTTGGTTGTTGCTGGGCGTGCGCGCAAGGCTGCCAAGTGACAAAAGGTCATCTTCTACCGAAAACGGCCCACGAATTCCCGTGATCTGAATATCATTCACATGCATCGAATCGATTCGTACCTCACCGAACGCTCGAATTGCATTTTCGTCCCGCTGTCCTTGAATGGATACTTCGCCACGCAAAGAATGAACGGGGCCAACATCAGCGATTCGATTCCCCTCGAGTTGAAGTGTCAGATCCCATTGAAGCGTGGGTTCGGGGTGATTCGCATTCGGCATGGCAATTTTTGTTTGCCCTCGAATATTCAGTGGTCCTCTTAATTGCAAAGCTCGCATCGCCGCACGCATTTGTTCCGGCAGGGCGGCAATAAATTCAGCGTCCGGGTGGATTCTGCATCCGCTGTGAAGATTCAGAAAGAGTTCCCAGCGTTTCGATTCATCCTCGACGCAGAAGCCATCTGCTGAAAAGCTCGATGCATCGTGACGTCCGCGAATGGCCTCAATCGTGACGGTTTTTCCATCAAACCTGACCGAGCCACCGGTGACGTCTAGGCGATAAGGCAGGCTTTGCGGACGCAGGCTAAGTGTGTGACTGGTAATTTGCGGATTGTCTCTTTGTGTCGCGTACAGGTCGATTCCGAGCGGGCTACCTTCGCCGATTTGTCGAAGAGCCACGCTGATTTCATCGAGCGTTCCACTCGGTGCAAGGGAGTCCCAGACTTGCTGACTGTCCGAAGGCAATGAGGTGCGAAGTGATTCGTCCATCGGGACATCATTCGCATGGAACTGAAGCGACAACTTCGAGGGTGACTGCGTGGTTTCGGTAGCTGATTTGATTGGCAGTTGGTAAGAACCGTCGCATCGCACGGTTCCCGCGTTTGCATTGCTTGCTCGCAAGCCTGCCAGTGTCACCAGGTCGTCGTCGACGAGAATGGTGCCGGTGACGTTGTAAAGCGGGTACGGGAACTTTTCATAACGCATGTGACCGTCCATCACGCGAAGGTCGATGCGTTTAGACATTTTCTTTTGGGAGTCGACTTCGATTGACGCCGATGTCACCTGGATCGATCCTCGAGGGTGAAGCGATCGGACAAACGATTCGAGTTTCGATGGGGTTTCACCCCGCGGTGTCAAAGATGAAAAAAGTGTTTGATCAATCGGTACTGGGCCATCGGTCGCCATCACAAAAGAGAGTTTGGAATCCGACCGATGCTGGATGGGAATTTGGAACGCGCACTGCATTCGGTTGTCACCAACTCGCCCGGTCAACGTATCCGCTGATGCCAGGTTGGAGGCGATTTCTATTTTTCCTGTCACGCTCTCAATCGGATAGGGAAAGCGTTCATAGCGGACGTCCACACCATTGCACGTCACGGTAGCTTCCGGGATCCACTGGCTTTCGTCGTGTTTTAATCTCGCTTCAAAGTCAATGTGACCCGACGGTAAGATTCGATCCCAGATCACGCGAGCCTTGGGAGGCAACGCTTTGGCAAGTGTTTCATCAAGTAGTAAGCCTTTTGCAGAGATATTCAGATTGGTTTTGCATGGCCACCCGTAGCCGTCAACTTGGCCGGAGAACCGCAAGATCGCTGCCCCCAGATTCGCTTGTGATGCCTCGAGGTGAATCCCCTGTGGGGTGAGGCTCGCGACTCCGCGTAATGAGCTTAAGGTACGAGGCAGCAATGGATGTTGGATCCGACCATCATGGATTGTCGTTCGAATCTCAAAGTCCCATGGTTGTTCTGCTCGCTTTGATGCGGCGATGGTGACGTCGCCCTTGGCGCTCAGTTCGTGGATCTCTGCCAGTGCTAACCGAAGCTTATCGGGTAGTCGTTGGACGATCGATTGATCAACTTGTATCCCCGAGATTGCGCTTCGGATATCAATTCGATCCCCAGTCGTGGTGACCTGTGCACGTAGTTGATCGGCGATGGCGGAGTCGCCATGAATTGCGATGGTCCGGTTCGTTGTGCCATCTCGCTGCGGGCGGTTGTCGATCATGATCTCGTCGAGATCGAATTGGAGTGGCCGATTGCTGTCCCGATCGGAAAAGAAATTGACTTTCGTCCCTCGTAGAATCATTTTTGGCGCTTCGGGGCCAAGCTTAGGAGGTGGCCAAAGTCGAACAAGAGACAACTGGTCGTCCTCGGTCAGCCACGCGTTTGCCGTGACTCCGTCGAGGATGATTGCCTGAGTATCGAGTGGGATCGCTTGATGAAGGATCTTTTCAGGATCGATCTCCGCCATGACTGTCAGGCGATTGATATGGATTGCTTCTTTGGGAACGCGTCGAACCGCTTTGGTATTCGATTGTTCGGCTGTACCCGCTGCAGTCGTTTCTCGTCGTTCAATCCGATTCGAGTCGACGATGTGAATGTCATCAAAGGTTAGTCCGACGCGAGCGTCATAACGTCCTCGTCCGATCGAGACTTCATAGCCAGCGTAATGTTTTTGCAGATCGCTTTGGAATTTTCTGCGGGCGGTTTCGCCAATAGTTTGTGGTGCAAATGCTTGAATGCCCACATAGAGAACGCTGAGCGTTAGCGCAAGTTGAAAGATCCGAGACAGTCGTCTCGGTCGGCGCGCAGCGGAATCCGGCGTCTTGCCGCTCAATTCGCAAGCCTTCTCTGGTTCGACCGTGGATGTTTCAACCGTCGATCGGATGCAACGTTACCGAATCGCGTATCCATGCGATTCTCTCATCAGGAAGAATAGTCTTCAGGTTACGGCTCAATCCACCCCAAAAAAAGCCAAAACCGATAGATCCAGGGCGATTGCCACGGGTTCTGCAGCGCGGTGGAGACCGAAAAGAGGCTCATTGCTAGCAAGGAAGACGCTGCCAGTCTGCCCATTTGCCACTTTCCAAGGCGATCGAGCACAAGGGCGACGCTAGCCAGCCAAAGCGGCGAAAACCAAAGTAGCCACCGAAAGCAGGCACTGACGCCACCGTAGTTTCGGTCTATCAGTGGGCGGTTGAGATAAAACAGAAAGCAAACGCTGGAGGCGACAAATATCGCAACGTAGAACCGTCGCATGCCCTTGTCGCTACTGGCGATCCCAAGTATCCAGCCAATGGGGATCAGGAGCCAAATCGGCGTCAATGAAAAGATTCCGTGGTGCCCAATCGTCAGATTCATCAAGTAGGTGGATTTGCTAGCTTCGCCACGATCAACTCCCTGTCGATTACCGTCCTTCCAGTAAGTACCTGGATATTCATACCAGTCATCCCAGCGATAAAGATTCCACTGCTGATCTTGTAAAAGTAGTGCATACTGAACTTCGCCGTTTTTAACCATCCATCGACCGTTTTCATCCGAGTCGAAAATGCTGATCGCTTGGTCGGGAGAGGCTCCAGGGAGTTCGAAATCGCCATTTGCGCTCAGTGTCTGCTCGATCGAGACTTTCAAATGCGCCCCTAACGAGTTAGCTAAAGGATTCTGTGAAACATCACCTGTTGAGTCTTTCGGTGAAGGTGAGTCTTCGAGGGTTTGGAGCGTAGCGATGAGTTCACCGTTCCCACGATGCGCATAGGGTGGCCTCAGGCTTTGATGGGCAATCCAATTCGTTCCAAAGAAGGCAGCAGCGACGACTATGCTTCCGACAGCAAAGGGCAGCACCGAGGTGCGGTCTTTGACAAAAAACAGTAACGCCCAAAATGCCGTCATCGACAATGCGGGCAACTCGTTTGCTGCGGCAAATGTTGCCGCAATTCCTCCGGCAACCGCCCATGAAAACGGAATGCGACGATTGGGTGACAACGTGGAATCGGCAGTGTTGGAATCCCCTTGCAGCTGAAGCGATTGATGGTCCGATGATGGTCGACGCGTTTCGGAGCTGCGAAAATAAATCCACATCGCAATCGCAGTGGCGGTGCAAGCGGGCAGGTGATTATTCAGCGAGATGCTGAAAGGTAGGATCATCGTGCCAAAGCAGATCGATGCGGCTGCGATGGTTCGCCCCCATGAAGAATGAATAAGTCGGTGTGTGGTGGCGATCGTCGCGTAAAAAAAGGCGACCAGCAGCGGCAGGTTAAACAGAAGTAGGATCAGTCTTGGCATGTACAAAGGATGCTGCGTCAGCGTGATGCCGGACGCCTGATTCACGATCCAGTAAAGGCCAGCCACCATGGTCGCGAGCAGTGGTGGCTTACTGCTGTAGTAGTGTTGCTGTCCATCACTTCCTAGATGGCGAACCTTGTCGATTGAATTCCAAGGCCTTCGATTTCGATAGATCGGGTTAGCGATTGCGATTTGTTCATCAATGACAAACGTTCCGCGTTCCACAAGAGAAGCAACGGTCGCCCATCGGCTGCGATCATTGGCGCTTAAAAAAGCCGTATCTCCTTCTCGGCTCGTGACGACTGAAATTCGACCAGCAGTCAATGCCAAGGCGAGAATGACCAACAGGTGATAGGTTGACCAGATGGATGAGGCTTCCAACGCTGTTTCGTCGCCCATCGTCACAGAAGCATCTTGCTTATTCAACGTGCGTCTCCTTCATCTGACCCGATCGTTCACTAATGCTGTATCCTTGTTCGGCGGATCGAGTCCGAGAGACAAAGAGTTCGGCAAGCAGCCCAGCGAGCAGGAATTGCGAACCCAATAGAAGCGAAAGGATGCAGTAAAAGAAGATCGCGGTTTCGTGCAAGTGTAACGGCTCAAGATTGTCAGCCAATCGGGTGATACACCACATAGAGGAAAGGTAGGTGATGCCGATTCCACCGAGCCCAAAGAACAGCATTCCAAAGCCGCCGATCAGATGAAGTGGACGCGAAGAAAACGTGGTCAGTAGGTAAATGGTGATCAGGTCCAAAAAGCCTTTAAGTAATCGGGACACTCCATACTTGGATCGTCCGTGTTCTCGGGCGTGATGCTCAACTTCGATTTCTCCGACTTTCCAGCCGTGCGAAGCTGCAAGAACGGGGACGAAGCGATGTCTTTCTCCGTACAGCTTAACTTCGTCAAAGATCTCTCGGCGATACGCTTTGAAGCCGCAGTTGTGGTCATGTAGATAAACACCTGTCAGTCGACTCACCAACCAATTAAAGACTCGGCTCGGCAGTACCTTGTGCCATGGATCATGTCGCACACGTTTCCATCCACTAACGACGTCATTACCCGCATCGATTTTGGCGACAAACCTCGGGATCTCTTTTGGATCATCTTGCAGATCCGCATCCATCGTGATGACGATTTCTCCGCGACAGTTTTTGAATCCTGCTTCCAATGCTGCGGCTTTACCAAAGTTTCTTCGGAATCGTATCGCCTCGGTGTTAGCATGTTCTCCACTCAGTTTTTGCATGACCGACCAAGATTGATCGGTGGAACCGTCGTCAACAAAAATGATTTGTGGTTCAATCGATTCCGTTTCGCATGTCTCTAGAATTCGTTGATGCAATGTTTCAATCGATAGTTCTTCGTCCATGGTCGGAATGACGAATGAAACGGAGCGATGCATGCTGGTTGCCATTAAAGGGGAGATCGAAAGGCGGGCGGCCTGCTCGTTGGATATTCTCGCAGTTCCCCTAGCTTGGTGCGATTGCATCGCAAACTAGATTGAGGAACCGTTGTCCACGGTTTCAGTTTTAAAAGTTAGTGGTACTTCGTCACTCTATTATGCGGATCTGATTCGCCGATACCACTGATAAGAGAGTGGGGCTTTGGACATTTCTTGCAACTTGCGGGAGATGATGTTTTTCAGTAATTCGGTGACCGTTTGACTTCTTGTCGAGT
>JADHOA010000327.1 GCA_016779185.1 Rubripirellula sp. | reverse complement strand
GGATCAATTCCGGCAAACGGCTCGTCAAGCATGACAATCTTGGGATCAGAAACCAAGCATCTTGCAATCTCGAGACGGCGACGCAAACCACCGCTCAGTTGGTCAGCACGATCTTTACGTTTATGATCAATTCCAAACTCTTCGAGTAGTTCGTTGGTTCGACGTTTGCGTGTCGCTCGATCAGCGCCCAGAAGTTCAAGTAGAGACGAAATATTCTGTTCAACCGTTAACTTCTGAAACACACTCGGTTCCTGCGGCAGATAGCCCATGTGACCATCTCGGGCACGACGAAACATCGGCCAACTCGTGACATCACGACCATCCAAAAAAACCTTGCCGTGGTCCGGCTCCACCATACCGCAGATCATTCGAAAACTGGTGGACTTACCTGCACCGTTAGGCCCCAGTAAGCCAACGATCTCTGCAGGACCAACATGTAGATTGACCCCATCCACAACGCGTTTACGTCCGTAGGTCTTTTGTAGATCCACGGCCTGCATGACCGGTTCAACCGACGTGCGGGATTCGCGGTTTGCGGGAGCGGTGATCGTTTGAGAAGCCATTCTCGACAGAATCCTAGATGTTACCGAATCAGTCTAAATCGTTTGAAATTTGGAAGGAAAGGCACTGGCGCATTCCAGGAGTGCGGCCAAAAAACCACCACCGCTTTCCCCACCAACAGGTCCCGTGGCACAAACGACTCGTTTGACCACTTCCACGCTGCTTCGTTCACGCCACGTGGTAAAGGTATCTGCGCCTTCCAGCCGGCCCAGCAACGAGCATCCAAGCTCTCGGGGCTGTTATCACCCATCGGGAAAAATTGATCTTCACCCATCTCAAAAGTCACGCGTCGACGAGAAGCCCATCCTTGAAAGTCATTCCAAGACGAAGGATCCGCGAAGACCTGCTGAAAATCTTTGATACTTAAACTCTTACCGATCGTGGCCCACAAGTTGTTCATGTCATAGTCGACCATCGCAAGGTTACTATCGTTGTTGGAAATGTAGTACTTGTCGCGATCAATTCTCAGATTGCGAATGGTCGCGTTACCGCCCCTCACTGCAACCGCTGCTGGACTTGCATCCAATGGGTGTTCAACACTGTATCGAGGACGATTCTCGCTATCAGGTCGATACAACCGCGAATCAAAAGTGGTTGCCGTAGAAAAATCGACCAAATCACCGTCGACCCACAGCAACAACTGATCATCACAGTTGCTGTATCGAATGGCGTGTCGTTTTCCAGCCCGAACAGCCGTGTCGGCAACGGGACTGAGTACCTGCTCGCCAACGTTACTTATAAACCCTTGAGGCTCCCCGCTATCGATTCCCAATGTGGCTTTTCCGGTGGCCAAATCAATCACGCAGTGATACTTGACACCCGCTTTGATCAGTTCCAACTGCACCTCTTTGCAATCACTGGTGGTCTCGAGATCCACTTCGAAAATCAAATCCCCAGTCCAATGCAAACCGTCACGCCCCACTTGCTGCCGACCGCCATCTTGACCACCCCATTCAGCAAGCCGACCAAATTGCTCGGGTCCTTCGCCGGACTTGTACTCATCGGTAAACACACCCTTTGAATACCCACCGTTCAACATGCGTTCAACTCGACCGCCTGCAATCATCGAAGGTCGCTGTTGATAGACGTAGCCCGAGCGGACATGCACATAGGAGTCGAACGCATAAAAGTCCGTAATTGCCCGGCTGGAGTAAGGATCCACCTCGGCAAGCTTCTCACCCTGCGCGGCCATCTTCCACTGATCGTCCGTTGGCCAGCGATGGAAGTATCTCAGCCAGTGCAAACGATCATCCGCAGCGACCGTTGCGGTTAGTCCATCTGAATCCCTCTCGACGCTCCAAGAATCACTCGGCGGAGCAGCCGCACCCTCTCTCCAAGGCTGCCAGCGACTGGGATAACCAGATGCAATCAATGAATCGGATTGGTGATCGGTGTCGTAAACCAAATGACTCATCGACAACAAGGTGCTTGCTGGCTTTCGCACCATTTGATCGGTTTCATCGCTACCCGTTGGACGTACGTACACATCACCATGACGGATCGTTAACGTTTCATTGGGTAGCCCCACCAGTCGCTTAATGTAATTCTGCTTCGGATTTCCTGGGTACTTGAATACCAGTACATCCCAGCGTTCTGGATCATTGAGCGCATAAGTGAACTTATTCACTAAGATGCGATCGCCATTGAACGTCGCATGATTCGCATTGTCTTTTAAGTCCAACGGATTGACGTAGCGGCAATTAGGACAAACTCCCGCAACCACCACCAAGCTTGACTCGGTTCCATTGCGTTCACGACTCGCCCCACACTGAAAAGAAGTTCCACACTGTGAACACGAAACGTCTTTGTGCGCTCCCATCAACGTCGGAGCCATGGACCCAGTCGGGATCACAAACGCCTCTGCCAAAAAGGCCCGAAACAGCAAAGCCAAAATGAACGCGACGACAAACGCTTCGACTGTCTCTCGCTGGGCTGCGACGCGAAACGCCTCGGCACGCATGACGGCCGGATCTCGACGATCAATGTCTTGACCGGTCAAGGCTGGGTTCTTCACTGAATTGTTTTGGTTCGCTCGTTTGCCCATGAAACAAATGGATTTCAGAATCGTTGATTGATAATTCGCTACCCGTGCCTCATCGGGCATGGAATACCGCCAGAATTGGCGATGCCCCTCATGCAATGGGCGGGATCAACTCACCGTCGTTGAGCTGCAATGGTAGCTGGTTTGTGAAGGCTTTGATACTTCGATTCAACCTGTAAAACAGGCAAAACAGCAAAACTGCAAAACTAAAGTAACACAGGGACTCTGAATTCAGTCCTCGATGTGATCCATCCTGTGACGCGCCCCACCCAAAGCGTTCCTGAAACGGGTTTGATAAGCGTGACATGCCCCAAGAAAGCGGATGCTGAACGAGCCGTAGTATGCAGACTCGAGGTCACCGAAACGCAAGTGTCTTGAATGCGGGCGCGGTACCTGTCGATTGGGCTAGGATCGCGTGAACCAATCATCAAATTGCCCCGTCAATTTTCTGCTAGTTCGACAGTCAAACCCTATTTTTCGGTTACCTGCCGTCCAGTCAGTGGTTCGCCATGGACGCCGTTCGCACCGACCCAGAATCAAAAGTCAACGAGAACCGGCAAGCAGCAAATTTGCCGAGAGACGCGACCCTCGCGAATAATCACCAATCACATGCAAGCGAGTCCCAAAAAAGACTCAGGGAATCAAACCTTCTGGCTATCACCTCATCATCCAATGCTTTTTTCCAAAAGTCCTTTTGATTGCCTGATCGAGCGTCTGGCGGTAACTGAACGGTGAGAGATCCCAAAATGATCAGCCGGAGATGATCCGCCGGTGGCGATTCGCAGGTAATGTCAAGTCGGTTCCGAATCGGTAGAGATGCAGAAAGGTACAGAAACGTTTTGAACAGCGGACGCATTAACCCAACCCATTACGATCTCCGTGCCAGTTCGTCCGCCTACAGCGAAAACACGGACCTCAGTGAGCTCTTACTCGCTTTGACCCCCGGAGTGGGCCCGAGAATCCTCGCTCGACTACTCAACCAGTTCGGTAAAGCCGACGAAGTGCTTCGAGCTCCATTTCATGATCTCTTACAAGTGACAGGAGTCGGCCCAAAACTCGCGAGATCCATCGTGAGATCGAGGCAGGTCGTACCGATTCATGAAATCATGACGTGGTGCGAAAAAAACCACTGCAAGATTCTTCAAAGAGGTTCAAAGGAGTATCCAAGAAGACTGAAAGAAATCGATGACGCGCCGCTGATCCTTTTTGCTCAGGGATCTTTCACCGCGTTGCATCAGCCAATGGTAGCTTTGGTCGGCACGCGTCACCCAACCCCTTATGGAGAACAACAGGCAAGACGCTTCGCACGAGAGCTTACCGAAGCAGGCATGACGATCGTCAGCGGTTTAGCGAGGGGAATTGATGGCGTTTCTCATCAGTCTTGCATCGAACGTGATGGTCAAACGATTGCAGTACTCGGCAGCGGTTTAGGAAGGATCTATCCACCTGAACATCTCAATCTCGCAAAGAAGATCCGACATCATGGAATGTTATTGAGTGAATACGCACCGCTGCATCAGCCGCAAAAAAGCACCTTCCCACAACGCAATCGAATCATCAGTGGTCTATGCTCCATCACTCTGGTGATCGAGGCACCCCAAAAAAGTGGATCATTAATTACTGCTCGACTGGCCTTAGAACAAAACCGTGAAGTCATGGCGATCCCCGGCCCGATCTCCAGTGAACTCTCCCGTGGTTGCAACGAACTGATTTGCGACGGCGCCAAACTGGTGCAGTCAGTCGACGATGTAATCGAAGAACTGCACCTACCCAGTGCTGTACCTTTAACAAGCACACCGTTCACCAACGAATACCCCCAGCAACTAAACGCAGAACACACTTCATTGCCAGAAAAGCGAACGACACAAGATTGGCAAAAAAGTCCCGCGACGATTGCAGTGAATCAAACTGAACAACAAATCCTTGAGGCAATCTCTCCTGACGGCTCATTGCTGGATTCAATCATTCATCGAACGGGCTTTGCCCCTCAAAAGGTCATTGCAGCGGTCAGTCTTCTTGAAATACGCGGGCTCATTGCAAGGTCCCATCACCAGAAAATTTATCGCAAGTAAAAAAGAAACGCGATCTCCGTCTGCATGAACCTTCTTGCCGATCAAAGGAAACAGCGAAACAAGATTTTCCGGTCCGATCTTGCTGTCACCTGCCTTAACTAGCGGTCTGATGCTGAAGCGTTCTGGCTTCGGTCGTCGCACAATGATCAATCCATGTCTTGATCCTCTCAACACTTGGCAACGGCTCGCCTCGCAGCTGTTTGCGTCCCAAAGTACTTTGAGAATAACGTTGAAGATCCCGCAAAAGGTGAGCAGGAGAATCGGAGGCTAGGCTACTTGAATGCCTTCGATAAACGCTAAACAACAACATTGCATCTTTGGGAAGCATCTTTGGAATCGACGATGCGACTAGAATGGCTCGTTGGTACTGACGAATCGAACGATAAACTTTTTTCTTAGCCCCAAAATGATTTGCGATTCTCGATGCTTTGGAATCAACCAATTGCCCCGCAGTGCTGATTCCCAAGCGGCGCAAACGATCACATCGCTTGGGCGAGAAAAGCCTCAATTCTTCGACGCTCATGCTACGAATTTTCTGGGCATGATTCGTGATTTTGGCGGGCTTA
>JADHOA010000326.1 GCA_016779185.1 Rubripirellula sp. | reverse complement strand
CATGGAAAATAGGTCTTCTTTTGTCAGCGGCAATGGTTGGCGCCGTCGGTCATCAGGGGGGCGAAATGAGCTACGGAAAAGATTTCTACCCGAGAGCAATACGAATCCTCCTTGGCCAGCCAGAACCAGAAGAAGTCTCTTTCAAGCATGACTCCTTTGATAAGCAGCAGGCAGCTTATCCAATTGAAGACCAACCTGCTGCCACATAAACCAATGTGCTTGGCTAAATCAAAAGCTAGTTTTTATTTGCTAGGGTGATTCACGCAATTTAATGAATCGCGGGTCAATCCATCAAACTCGGCAAAAAAAACTAAGAATCCACTCTGACATTCCAGTAGTGCAGATTCATCATTGCGAAGTATCCCAGACGGCCCAAAGGGTGTTGCGCAGTTAATTCTTCATCTCGAGCATGCCGATTACCTAGAGTCCATTCAGTGAATTCTCAATCACCTAAATCATCGAAACGAACACCTTACCTGAGTACCGAAACTGAAACTGGTCGATTTATTAATCGGGAATTGAGTTGGCTAGAATTCAATAAGCGAGTTTTGGATCAAGCCCTTGATGATCAGTTACCAATTCTGGAGCGAGCTAAGTTTCTAGCAATCACCAGCTCAAATCTCGATGAATTCATGATGGTTCGAGTTGGAAGCCTAAAACTTCAACGAGAGCAGAATTCGCCTCTTGTGGATCCATCAGGACGCACCGTTGATGAACAGCTGGACGCAGTCTCGATTGCCTGCAACGCTCTCGTTCATCAACAGACGCTTCTTTATCTTTCGACACTCGAAACATCGCTATCCAAGGCAGGGATCCGTCGATCTATCCCAAAGACAGATGGCGCTATCTCTAACCATGCATTAACAGAAAAGCTAGACGAAATTGAAGCAGTCCTATCGCCTCAGGTAGTTCCGCTCCGCGGCAATTTCCCGCTTCTTCAAGGACTTAGCCTTCACTTATGTGTGCGATTACTCAGAAACAAAACTGAGAATCAAGTACAGACCGAGAACGAGGATAAAGTGGATGAGTACGCGATTATCCCAATCGGAAAATCACTTGATCGGATCGTTTCGATTCCCACTGAATCCGGACACAACTACGTCCTAATTGAAGATCTTATCCAAGCAAATATTTCTCGATTCTTTCCTGGCAGAGAGATCCTAGAGTGCGTCCCCTTTCGTATCACGAGAAATGCTGATGTGGAACTGCGTGAAGATTCTGCAGCGGACTTGATGGTAGGAATGGAAGAGGTACTTGAGAGCCGCAGACGTTCTCGTGTAATTCGTCTTGAGTACCAATGCGGAACCAGCTCAACAATTCTTAATTTCCTCTCTGAACGGATGGGACTCACTGAAAACGACTTATACTCAATTGATGGGCCGTTAGACCTTACTTACTTGTTCGGCCTGCATGGATTGCAAGGATTTGACTCCCTCAGGGATCCACCTTGGCCTGCCCAAAAACCGCCTAATCTAGATCCACTGCAATCCATGTTCGCGAATATCTCAAAACGCGATCATTTACTCGTCCACCCCTACGAGAGTTTTGACTCTGTTGTGCGACTTATTGAAGAAGCTTCAACCGATCAGGAGGTTCTCGCCATCAAGCAAGTTCTCTACCGAACAAGTAAGCGAAGTCCGATCGTTACGGCATTAAAAAAAGCTGCACGTAACGGAAAATACGTCTCCGTCGTTGTGGAATTAAAGGCTCGTTTTGACGAAGCTCGCAACATCGAATGGGCACGCGAAATGGAACGAGCTGGGGTGCAGGTCATTTATGGAATTCGCGGCTTAAAAACACACGCAAAGTTATGCATTATTGTTCGCCGAGAACCTCAAGGTATCATTCGATACGTACACTTTGGAACTGGCAATTACAATGAGGTTACCGCAAACCTATACAGCGACGTCTCGCTTTTGACATGCAATAGTGAACTAGGATCGGAGGCAACTTCCTTCTTCAACGCAATTAGTGGCGCAAGTCAACTGAAGCATTTACAGCAACTTGCAGCTGCCCCCGACTCACTAAGGCCTCGATTACTAAGCTTGATCGAACACGAAACAACGAGATCAAAACAAGGGCAAAAAGGACACATCATTGCAAAACTCAATGCATTAGTTGACTCGGAAATCATTGAAGCGTTGTACAGTGCGAGTCAAGCTGGTGTAAAAGTCCAGCTAAATGTCCGTGGCGTTTGTTGCCTTAAGCCGGGAGTCCCAGGGATGAGCGACAATATTTCAGTTGTGTCGATTGTTGACCGCTTTTTAGAACACGCAAGAATTTTTTATTTCGCACACGGCGCAACACCGCAAATTTACATAAGCAGTGCAGATTGGATGCCGCGAAACCTTGATAGACGTGTAGAACTTCTCATTCCCATTCACGATTCCGATTGCGTCGATAAGCTTACGACCACTCTGAAGTGCTTTTTCAAAGATGAAACGAATAGCTGGATAATGCGATCTGATGGATCATATAAACGTGTTGGCCATGACAAAAACTCATACCGTGCTCAGCTACGACTTTACGAAACCGCAAAGCAAGCAGTATTGGCCGCTCGTCATTCTCGCTACGGACAATACGAGCCTCATCTCCCGAAAACGGATCAATGAATCTTAGTAAGTGAGATCACAAAATCGAACGAGGACGATAACTGGTCGCTTCTGGATGCTTTTTACATATCACTGCAATCTTTCGAGCGACACTTTGAACTTGAGCGGGAGCATTTCCGATGAAAAGCGTTGGATTTCCGATCGCATCTCGTACCTCCTGAAAATCCATTGGCAATCTTAAGTCCTGAGCTAGGCGATCAATGAGGTCATTCTCTTCTGCGCCAGATTCTCTCATTTCTAGTGCTGCTGCCACCGCGTGCTCCTTGATCACCTCATGGGCCGTTTCGCGACCTACGCCCGCTTTGACTGCCGCAACGAGTATCTTGGTCGTACCAAGGAAGGGAAGGTAACGACCAAGTTCACGGTCAATCACCGCTGGATACGCTCCAAAATCAGTAAGCACCGTTAGGAACGTTTCTAGCTGACCATCTATGGCCAAGAATGAGTCGGGCAAGGCGACTCGCCGAACCACGCTACAACTGACGTCACCTTCATTCCATTGATCACCTATTAAACCACCTATCATCGATAGGTAACCTCGTATGATCACGCAAAAGCCGTTGATTCTCTCCGATGATCTCGCATTCATTTTGTGTGGCATGGCCGATGAACCGACCTGTCCAGGTTTAAAACCTTCGGTTGCCAACTCTGCGCCAGCCATGAGACGCAATGTCCTTGCGAAATTCGCTGGACCCGAGGAAATTTGAGCCAACAACGAAACGACTTCAAAATCCAACGAACGAGGATAGACCTGACCTACTGAATCCAAGGAGCGATCAAAGCCTAACTCCTTAGCAACTCGGGCATCAAGGATTGCTAACTTTTGAGCATCTCCCTGAAACAGATCTAGCATATCTTGCTGCGTTCCAACGGGTCCTTTGATCCCGCGCAACGCTAGCCTACCGATTAAAGACTCTAAAGAGTCAAACGCAAATAAAATTTCTTCGGCCGTGTTGGCGAATCGTTTTCCCAACGTCGTAATTTGCGCAGGAACGTTATGGCTTCTACCCGATATTGCGAGTTCGCAGTACTCAACTGCCCGCTGACCTAGTACTGAAAGACATGCAACTAATCTGTCACGCACCAGTTGCAACGATGACAATATCTGGCACTGCTCTACATTCTCCGTCAGATCGCGTGATGTCATACCCTTATGGATGTGCTCATATCCCGCTAACGCATTAAACTCCTCTATCCTTGCCTTCACGTCATGCTTGGTGACTCGCTCCCTAGAATCGATACTATCGAGATCGACTTGGTTGACTACAGCCTTGTAGGCTGCGATCGCAGCATCGGGAATCTCGACGCCAAGGTCTTGCTGCGTCTCCATCACAGCAATCCAAAACTTTCGCTCTAGCACTAGTTTCTGCTCGGGAGACCAGATTTCCACCATCTGAGGGCTCGCGTACCTCGACGCAAGGACGTTTGGAAGCTGCGAGGTCATCGGGAATCTCCTTGGATTTGATAAAAACCGGCAATAAGCCACAGTCTAGGCAAAATAAGCGAACTAGGTCGTGGCCAATCTCTGATGTGCTGATTTCTTAGCTTGACATCATCCACCCGCCTTTGGGATTCTCCGACATGAACCCCTCGTTAGTGAGGGTTTTGATCGAACGCCAGCCACTGCTTCGGGTCAGTCCGATACCTTACTGTGTGTTCGTAACTTCGCAATCAGACACAGAAATTTCTGCCTTTTATTCCTTCGGAATCCGCATGTTGATTCTATCGACTAAGCAACAAGCACTAAACGCTCTTGGATGCCTATTTCTCATTGCCATGGTCTTGGCTGAGCCTTCCTATTCGATGGCCCAAGACGTTGAAAAAGCAAAAGGCTCCGTAACGGCAGAGAACTATTTAGTCGCAACTGAACTTCTACCAGGCAGTGTCGCTGGTCTTGTGAGAATTCCTAATCTGCCTCAGCTATCTGAAGGTTGGGCCAAAACAAACATTGGCTTACTTCTGCAGGATAAGGCGATGCAGCCCTACCTCGAATCACAGAAAGACCGAGCCATTGGTTACTTAGAGAACATCAGCAGCAAGGTTGGTCTAAAAGCAAAGGACTTGCAGGACATTTCGTCTGGTGAAGTCGTGTTTGGTTGGTTGCCGTTTGCAAAAGACACACGACGCCCCTTTGCGTTATGCATCATTGCCGACATACGAGGCAGAAAAGATAAAGCTGAAAATGCTGCGACAATCATCGAGAAAGATCTGCTTGAAGCGGGCTGGGAACGATCAGACCTCAAACATCGCGGGCATTCCATTCGTGTCTACAACAACCGACCAAAACCAGGTCAATTGAAAGTCGAGCAAATTGCAATTCTGATCAACGAAACTCGTATCATCGCAGCGGATCGTGACAGTGTCGTGACCGACATACTTGATGTGTTGGATGGCAAATCAACAGTTACTCCAATTTCTCAAGAAGAAGATTTCAAAATTGTCATGGGTCGTTCATCCGAAGCGATCGCTAAGCCGGTTCAAACCGGTGGCGGAATGATTTCTGGTGAATGGTTCGCGAGGCCATTCCAGATGGGACGTATCATTCGTGAGTCTCTTGAAGTGGACCGCGGAAATGATGTGGATATCTTAAACTTGCTCGAAAATCAGGGCTTTGATGCGATTAAAGCTGTAGGAGGGATCTTGGCAATTG
>JADHOA010000021.1 GCA_016779185.1 Rubripirellula sp. | reverse complement strand
AACTGGGTTGGTATCGATTTCGGATTTTGGCTTACGGTATCAAGACAGCAGGTGAGCCCGTACGTTTAAAAATAAGTTACGGCTCATTCCGACAAGGCACGATACCCAAGATTGCGGATGTCTTGTACTTAAAAGAGTCTAGGCCAGAAGAGTACGAGTATCGAGTCTATCTTCAGCCCAATGACATCATCAAAATGGAAATGATTGACGGCACCAACTGGGCACGTCGAGAAGATCTTGTTGGATTACCGGGACCCTTTATTGCCATCCGAGAAATGGAGATGGAGGGGCCGCTTTATGATCAATGGCCTCCTGTGGGGCATCAAACGCTACTCGGTGATCGTGCAGCAAAATCGCTTTCCGAGGATGAAGCATTGATCGCTTTGAGGGATTTTTCGCGGCATTTGTTTAGACAACCAGTCAACCAACAAATGATCGATGAATACAAACACTTTTATCATTTGGTGAGAAAAGATAATTCCATCGTGGATGCATTTAAGCTCACAGCCAAAGCAATGATGGCCTCACCTAGCTTCCTTTACCACGTTGAGTTTGGTTCTAGCTTGGACGCGCACGCTATCGCCAATCGCCTCTCCTACTTCCTTTGGCGATCTTGTCCAGATAAAGAATTAGGTGAGCTCGCTGATTCCGGGCAATTGTTGCAATCAGATGTTCTTGCATCACAAGTTGATCGTCTTTTGTCAGACGAAAAGTCAAAACGATTTGTGAATGACTTTGTTGGTCAGTGGCTAGGAATACAACAGATCGGTGATATGCAACCCGATAGTCAACTTTATCCGGAGTATGATGCCGAACTCGAAGCTGCGATGGTTGGTGAAACAAGATCGTTTTTTCAGGAAATGCTTAATCACGATTTGCCAATCGTCAATTTGATTGATTCTGATTGGGCAATGCTAAATGCGAGGATCGCTGGTCATTATAAAATTCCCAATGTTGACGGAAATGAATTTCGTCGCGTCAAACTTGATAAAGCAGATACGGTCCGAGGTGGAATACTTACTCACGCTAGTATTCTCAACATCACGTCGAATGGCACGACCACCTCCCCCGTGGTTCGCGGTGTTTGGGTTGCTGAACGGCTCTTGGGTAAACGCGTGCCGTTACCGCCCCCCGATGTGCCGGCAATCGAACCGGATATTCGAGGCGCTACGACCATACAGGAACAATTGGCAAAGCATCGATCGATTGCTCAATGTGCTGCGTGCCATCGTAAGATAGATCCCTACGGTTTTGGGTTGGAAAATTTTGATGTGATTGGTGGTTATCGGGAGAATTACCGTGCACTAGAGCCAACTGCTAATCCAAATCGCCCCAAATTAGTTGACGGTCCAAAAATCGACTGCTCCGGCAATATTCCGTATCACGGCGATTTTGATGGATTTCGCGAATTCAGAGAAAGATTGCTCACTGACATTGGTCAAGTGGAGCAGAATGTAGGACGACAATTAGCAACCTTCGCTTTGGGTCGCACGATCACCTATGCCGATACGAAATCGTTAAATCAGATCGTTCAACAGACAGCCTCAAAAGGCGGTGGTTTGAAAACAATGATCCGTACTCTGATTACAAGCGATCTTTTCAAGAAGCCGTGATAGAGTTATCAGGAAATCATTCATTCACCTAAATCATCAAAGCGGAAAAAGACAACTTTCGCTGTCGTACGAATCCAAGAGCTACTAATGATATTTAATCGCAGAGATTTTCTAGCTTCGGCGGGTTCTGTTGCCGCGCTGCCTTGGTTTGATTCGTTGGGAGGCTTTGCTCAATCCACCGAAATGAAAGTGTCACCACAACGCTTGTTGATGATTTGCTTACCGCTGGGGATTTATCGCGATGCACTTATTCCAAGTCAGGAAGGCAGCGATTACGAAGCCACTGATTATCTTCGGTTTCTTGATGAATTTCGTGATCAGATGACAGTGATTTCTGGACTTGATCATCCTGAAGTCAACGGTGGGCATTCGGCTGAGCCGAGAATTTTTACCGGTATCCCTTCGAACAAGAAAAATATTCGTTCTCTTGATCAGTACGTTGCTTCCAGAATCGGTGCTGATACTCGGTTTGATTCGTTGGTGTTGTCTTCCGGACGAAATGAATTCAGCTGGAACGATAGCGGCACCATGATTCCTGCTGAATCAAAAATGTCGCGAGTTTATGCAAAGCTTTTTGGTCAGGAAGACGAAGCTGGTACCGAAGAGTCTTTGCGTGAAATTGCACAGGGCAAAAGCCTTCTAGATTTGGTGCAGAGGCAAGCTGATCGTTTACGTCCAAAATTATCAGTCAAAGATCAAGAGAAACTGGACGAGTATTTTCAGTCTGTCAGCGAAACGGAAAGAAGGCTACGTAAATCTGAAAAATGGGTGCATACACCAAAACCTAAAGTACACACATCGGAACCGAGAGACCCGACGGACAATGCTGAGATCGTGACACAGCTTCGTAACGTTTGTGATGTCACGAAACTGGCATTTCAGACGGATTCAACGCGAGTGGTCACTTTTGGCTACTTTGAACAGAATAAAGTCAATGTGGCGGGTGTTAGTAACGCCTATCACGCATTGTCCCACCACGGAAAAGATCAGAGCAATATTGATCAATTGAAGCGAATCGAATCAGAATTCTTCAAAGAATTAGCTCGATTATGCAAGAGCTTGAAAGATACACAGGAGAGCGGTAAAACGCTCCTTGATCAAACCACGATTGTTGTCACTTCGAATCTTGGCAATGGATCAAATCACTCGAATAAAGATCTTCCAGTTCTTGTGATTGGTGGAAATTACAACCACGGGCAGCATTTGGCATTCGAGCCAAGTAGCATTCCCCTCTCTAATTTATACGTGACGATTCTCAATCAATTCGGATTGGCCGACCGTTCATTCGGCTTATCCAACGGTACTCTCCCCGGTCTAGAAATTGGTTAATTGATTGATTCGAAACAGTGAAGATTGGTTGAGGTTTGATAACGCGAAACGCATAAGCGTACTAAATTTGTGTTGACTCAAGCGGTCGTTGTAGTATTCGCGACGCAAGTTAGATCACGGAAAAACCTCGCTTGCGGGGCTCGATTGATTGCAAGGGAGCTGAGAAAGCTCATTTAGTAGCGATCGAATCCGGGTGGTCGTTGAGGTCGAGGGCGATTTCCGTTTGGCGACAGATTGTTGAGTTGATTCATTTGCTGTTGCGTCAGTATTTCTTTGATCCTTGTGTCGACGTCGCTTTGAAGCTTCTCGATTGCATCGAATTGTTCGTCTGTGAGACGAAGCGACTCCAGTAGGAAATTGGGAAAGATTTGGCCTGGGCGAGGTGGACCAAATCCACCAGGTTGTACGGGCCGTCCAAGCGGTAAGGGTCTTCCATTCGCCCGATTCATCGGTTGCGGTTCTTGTGGATTACCAGGTCGGAAACTTTCGCCATTCGCTTCAGTCACCCGGCTACCGCGCTGGACGACACCACGACGCATGAAATCTTCGGAAGGAGTGCCTCGCCACAATCTTGGAATCACCGGCCATTGCTCTGTCAGAAAGTAAGCATAGGTTCCGTTGGGGAATTCTGGTGTAATCGTTTTTCTTCCATTGCACTCGTCCAAGTCTCCACTCCCAGCGACAAACTCGTAATCTCGCACAAACGTGCCATCATATTCGCCGGTCGGTGCATTTCCGCCAGGACGGTTTCCGGCTTTCAGCTGGTAACTTGATTTCAATGCAATAATTTTAGATTTGGGATCCACTGGATTTTCATATCCATAGACGGCATAGATTGGAAACCCGTCGGCAGCCCACCCAATTAAAGATGAATGTTGTTTGGAGCTGAGGTTAACGGAATCAAGCAACCCGGAGGGCAGACCATGGTAGTGATACTTTCCATTTGGCTGCACATGTGCATGGGAGATATCAATTCCCAATGCAATTGCTCCCGACAGGGGTTCGTACTGCCAGCCCGGTTCTCCGTCATAAAACTCCCCTGCCCCGGGATCAAAAGGAACGCCGTTCACCGCCACTCCAAATTCTCCTTGAATCGCCGTTGTCTGTTTGGCAATCTCAGGATTGATAGGAATGCTGTACTGGTGAGCCTGTTCGCTAATTCGATTAGGATTGCCAGAATTAGGAAACGCACCTGTTCGATGATTTGGAATACCATTCGAGCGTATGACTCTCTTGGTGTCTTCAATCTTAATACTGACTTGGTTGTCCAGCAGTGGTGGATTCTCAGCTGGGATCAGATTGAGCGGTGCTTTTTTTGTAATGCGATGCAGCCTGATTGGAGGTGGTCGTTGAGCTAAAATCGCTGCAACCAATCCGATCAAAAGAATCGGTAATGTAATCAGCGTGAATCGGCCATACATGAGATTGACTCGATGTTAGTGAGTAGCTTTTAGGGACGAGTGTAGATGACCGGGTCTAATGCATTCTTGCAAGACTCAAAATAGATACAATAGGTTTTCTGCACGAAAGATAGATATGAGTTTCGCAGCTATTGAATTCCAGGCTCCGAGCCATGTGCATCATCACCTTCAATCGTTGTCATCAACTGTTTTAGCTCCGCGACTTTTTCAGGATAAATCAACGCGAGATTGTTTCTTTCTCCCAGATCTACTGACAAATCATACAATTCATCTGAGAGAACTCGGGCATCCTCGATTGCGTAACCGTAAAAGTGAGCATTAGCTTTGATGTACTTCCACTGCCCATTTCGTATCCCTGCGCGATTGAAATAGAAGTATCTTCTGCCTTCTTCCCTTTTACCAAGCAGCAGATCCGTCTGGTCAATTCCGTCTACTTTTCGATCAGTCGGTACCTTGAACCCTGCGAGTGTGGCGAAGGTCGGTAGAAAATCAATGGTAGCGAAGATTGCATCAGAGACTCGTCCTGCTTCAATTTTCCCGGGCCAACGAACGATGCATGGAAGGCGATAGCCACCCTCATAGGGAGAACCTTTGCCGTTGCGGAGAGGTCCTGCGTCGCCCCAAAAGACGGATCCGGGGGGGTGACCTTTTTTGTTTTGCGTATACTTGTCTTGATTCCACGGTCCATTGTCACTGGTGTAAATGACCAGCGTGTTATCTCGCAGTTGGAGAGCGTCAACGGCGTCCAGTAAACGACCTGTTTCGGAATCAAATTCTTCGACAACATCACCATAGAGTCCACCAGCTGATTTACCTTTAAAGTTTGGCGAAGCATCAATGATTGTGTGCATCATGGTGTGAGCAACATACAACAGAAAAGGTTTAGTGGGATCTCTTTGCGACTGTAGGTATCCTATTGCTCGATCGGTATAGAGCTTTGTCAGGCTTGCCATGTCTCTAGTGCTTCCAGCCGGCTGATTGTTTTCATGAAAATTGACACGACCGCCGTCATTCGCGCCCAGAGATCCGAAGTAGTATTCAAAGCCTTGTGCGTTTGGCATGCGATCTAAAATCGGCTTGCGATTTGATACATCCCATTTCCCGATGCACGCCGTCTGATAACCTGATTCCTTCATGAGCTCAGCAAAAGTCTCTTCTTCTGCTGGCATACTCCAACCCTTGCTGCGAATCGGTTGTCGACCAGTTAATAAAGCTGAACGAGACGGCCCACACACCGTTTGTGAATAAAAAGACGTGAAGCGTGTCCCCTCTGCTGCAAGCTGGTCGAGTCGAGGAGTCTTATTCTTGATATTGCCGTAGCTTCCGATGTCTGCGTAACCCTGATCATCCGTGAATATGATCAGGATATTGGGTCGTTCCCCGCCATCGCACGTCGTTACTAAGATGTGAAGTAAGCTTGTAAAGCAGGCAATTAAAGTAAGGATTTGTGCAGACATAAAACGGACTTTGTCATGATGTTGGGTTACGGATGTTCAGGTGGCTAAATCGATCCGTGATCAGTACCCGTCAGTAGCAAATAAAGGTTGTGATAAGATGTTCGCAGGATGATGACATTTTTCATTAGAGCGATCACTCATTCAGCCGAGCGAATAAGAGAATTCAGAAAAGACAAACGCTTTTTGAATCAAAGACTGACGAACAGATGATTACAAAAAACTTATGGTTGCGATTCTCGTCAATGGCAATGATTTTGATCTTTGCAGGAGATCAAAGTTTAGCGGATTGGCCACAAGCGGCGGGTCCCCACGGGAACTATCAAGTACGTGGCAATGCGACAACTCAATTCAGCGTTGCAGAGGGTGATTCAGTCCTTTGGCGTGTCTCCTTGCCAAATACAGGGGAAAGTACCCCGATCATTTCGTCTGGTCGGCTCTTCGTGACGTGTCATGCACCGATCAAGTCGGATTCCGAGGCGGGTGCCGAGATCCTTGGGATGTGTTTCGATATTGTAACTGGCAAAGAGCTTTGGCGGCGTTCGTTACCTGGGACACGTTCAACTGACATGGCAAGTGGATTTAGCGATAACACCGCTGCCTCGCCAGTCACCGACGGCCAATATGTTTGCTTTATTAATGTAGGTGGTTCGATACAGACCTATGACTACGACGGTCGTTTGATTTGGCAAAAGACTTGGGTGCCCTTCGGTCGTCATCATGCACGCCAGCAGGAACCGATTTTGCTTGATGGAAAAGTGATCTTTCTTCGAACAGTCGCCCAAGATCTACCCATTGCCGCCACGACCAAGGAGGGCACCAAGCCACTTGGGAGAGACCCAAAATATTGGACCCGATTGCATGCATACGACCTAGTGACCGGAGATTTAGATTGGATAGCAGAATCAGCTTCGTCGGTCCACTCACTATCAATGCACGGTGTCATGGCTGACGGCGGACAAGCAATTTTGACGGGCCGCGGTGGCGGTCATCAACCACCCGAAGAACCTTACGGGCTTTCACTAATTGATGCGAATTCGGGTAAGACGCGCTGGGATCTATCACTTAGTAACTATGCTGCGCACCAGAACGCTGTTTGGAACCAAAAGTACGCCGCGGCGTTTATTGGTATGGAGCATCACTTAATTGATATCTCCAGTGGAAAAATCTTGAATACAAGCTCGATTAATAAGTCAGTCACGTTGTGTCGTTACCAAGAAGAAACACGTTCCTACACCACCGAGGAAAAAGTGGAGCTGCAATTCATGAAACTCCAGCGACCGATGACCTACCACACCAATTGCATGGTTGGTCAGTACCATTATTTTCGCTCCCATGAAAAATATCTGCTGGGTCGAGTCAATATGAATACTGGTGATGTGGACTACCTGCAGGTTCCTGCGCAAGTGCTGAGGAAAGATTCAGGCGATGTATATTTATGGGATAAAGCGATTCCGAATGACTGCATCAATCGAGACGGATTCATTGTTTATCAAGATAAAAGAGCAACGCTAGATGGTTGGGGGCATGTCTCTGCTGCGAGTCCGATTGTCATAGGCGATTTTTTGTATATGCCCACCATGCTGGGGACGGTCTATGTCATCCGTTGGAGCGTACGAGATTTAAATGAAACTGCAATCGAATCCATTAGTGACCTCGGTCCGGCGGGAGAAACGTGGTCTCTTTCAAGTCTTTCTTATCATGATGGACGGCTATACGCCAGGACCATGAAAGAACTGATTTGCCTCGGTGCCTCGTCTAATTAGCTTTTGCAAATGGATTGGGTGAAAAGACATTTACCTTAGGATCAAGCTTTGCTGGGGCAAGCTTAACGATCGCTGGATACCGAACCTAAATTGAATGATTACGGCTTAGGAACCATTGAAGAATTCGTGTTCAATATCTCCACCACTTAGGAGATAAGCCAAGAGATCGACAATTTCATCTTTGGTCATTCGGTTGAACAAGCCTGACGGCATCGGCGACATCTTGGATACTACCAATTCTTCGATTGTATTTCGATCGATGCTTACTCTTTGATTTGGATCCGTTAAATCAGTATTGAGTACAAGCATATCTCCATTTCGCTGAACACCAAGATTGACAATCACACCTGTGTGGATGCGTCCATCATCGGTGAGGATTTGTACTGCAGAGAATTGATCATTGATCACTTTACTGGGGTGGATGACTTGGTCGAGTAAATCCTTAGCTGAATACCTTCGTCCCGCTGTCGTTAGGTCTGGGCCGGTCATTCCGCCTTGGTTGTTGAATCGATGGCAAGCGTAGCAGCCCGATGCAGCAAACATTTTTCGACCATTTTCATAATTGCGGTGCTTCAGATTTTCGTTTGCAAAGGTTGCTAATTCGTCAAGCTTCCATTCCGTTTCTGGTCGTCCAGCGAAGACTTCGCCAAGGTTTTCCAAAACAGAACGTTTCGGGGGTTTCTGGTTGAGCACTTCGTTTAGTGCTTCCTTTTGTTCGGGTGTAAGTGTCGCAACGGCATCCTTTCGAATGAATTCAATAAACTTTTCGAAGCTGGCTCCACCCCGATAATTCGCAGCTTTCAAGAACCAGTTGAAATATTCGGTTTGTAGCTCGGTTGTCCACCCATTTGTTAAGAATCGAATCGATCTCGCGTATTGCATTTGCTCTTCTTGAGTCGGCGAATCCGCGATGAGCTTCATCGTTTTCTTCGCAACTTTGGGGGACTGCAGCCATGCGAGAGTCTCGCAAAGCAACCAATTGTGCTCAGGACTATTCGCAGGAAAGAAAGGATCAAGTTTTTGAACTAACGCTTCGCGTTCGGGTAAATTTGGTTGACCCATTCGATGCAAGATGATTTGCAGTGAGCGATAGGCAGTTAGTTTTTGTTCAGAGTTTAAATCGTTGAGGTTCATCCCTAGAAAAGCATTCAAGAGTCGACTTCGAGTCTTTTCATGCTGACTCACTTCCGTTTTTGTCGCGTGTAAAGGACATTCGGCGGCTGATCTTGCCAATGCCAGTAACAGTTCAACCTTGATAGCAGGATCCATTTCTGAAAGTGCGAGTTCTTTCCAAGACTCTAGTGGCTGGTGTTCAATCGCAATTCGAGCGGCGTGTCGGATGAATCGGTCCGAACTGGCGAGATGCGGCCACGCAGCATCAATGGCTGCGGGGTTTTGTTGGCCGTGAAATGCCTCGAGAGAGCGTCTGGTAGCAGTTGCATCATTGATAATCGGCTCCTCATCGAGTTCAGCAATCGGCTCGTTTCCGACATAGGTTACTCGATAAAGTCCAGACTGAACCTTGCGTCCACCGATGGTAAAGTACATTGCTCCGTCAACCGGATTGATCACGGCATCCGTGATTGGCAAAGGCGCGCCGGTAACGAATTCTTCTTTTACTCCGCTATAGGTTGAGCCATCTTCCACTAGATGCACGGCATAAAGTTTCCCCCAGCTCCAGTCTAGAACAAACAACGCTTTTTGGTACTTGATAGGAAACTTCGCTTCGTATCCGAACGTTACTCCCGTTGGAGATCCAGGCCCAATATCGAGAGTCGCTGGGAGATTGTCGGGATAAAAAGATGGTCTTTTTCCCGCACCATTTCGCCATCCAAATTCAGCACCGCTTGTGACATGATTGACTCGAGTTGGTCGATACCATGGAGTGTTAAAGTCGTATTCCATGTCTGCATCATAGGTAAACAGTTCACCACTGCTGTTAAAAGCAGCATCAAAAATGTTTCGGAAACCATTTGCGTATGCTTCAAAATTTTCCCCTTCGAGATCCACTCGGTAGATGATTCCTCCCGGTGCAAGCACTCCGCGATTGTGTCCACGGCCGTCGGGGAAGCTTGGTAGCAGGTGGTCCTCACCCCAATTTTGTGGAACCGGTGAGAGGTCACTGATGGTCGTCATGGTGGTGGTATTTCCAGTCACCAAAAATAATGATTTACCATCGGGACTTGGAACCACAGCGTGAACCCCATGGTCACCGCGTGCATCGAGTTCACGGAGTAATTCAACTTGCTCTAGCTCGTCATCTCCATCTTGATCTGTGACACGGTACAGTCCTGACGGAATCTTTTTCTCATAGTCATTGACGCCGACGTAGAGAGAGTCGTTGATCCACGCCATTCCATTGACTGCACGGATGGATGCTGGGACTGGTTTGATGTCGTCCGCGTCAAGCTGCTGATTTTTTTGAGGTGGGGTTAGACGGTAAAGACCACCGAATTGGTCACTAACAATCAGTCGTCCTTGCTTGTCAGCGCAAAGATTCACCCAGGAACCTTGGGTTTCACTCGGCACCGAATAGATCAGTTCAACCTTGAAGCCATCCGCTACAGTGATCCGATTAACAGGGGTGGCGAGGTTACCCTCTCGCTGAGTGAATTGCTCAATGGTCGCGTCACCCTCTTCTGCATCTAAATGTCGTAGCTGAACGTCTTTGAACTCCACTTTCATGGGTGCACCTGCATGAAGTTGCAACGCCAGTATGCCGCTTTTTTTTGCATCGGGATGGTTGTCCAACAGATCGATGGTTGTAACGCCATTTATCTGATGAATCATTCGATTACCCACGGCGATAATCGTTAATTCATTCCAGTCGCTGTCGACAAGCTGCTGGTTTCGATCTCCGACTTCACCAACAATCTTCGCGACTCCTTCATGATTAACGACCAACTTTTCAAATCGTTTGGCGATAATGCCTCGCCATTTTTCTGCGTACATCATGCCAAAGTACTCTGTTTTGGGATGAAGGTCCGCTTGATATCCCCTCACCGAAAATTGATCGGTGTCACCAATGCGTTCGCTGCGGTATTGAACACCAGAGTTGTTACCTGAAAAACGAACTTTGGTTTTGAAGATGAAATTCTTGACCTCGCCACCGTCCCAAATGAGGAACGTGTTTCCGTTGGTTGGGTTTTCGGGGGTGGTTTGCCCTTGAATCGTTTCGTTGTTTACCGACCAGAATTTTTCATCCCCTGACCAGCCCGTGAGATCTTTCCCATTGAAGATTGATTCAAAATCCGCGCCTGAAGTGATAGTGATATCGCAGACGATTAAAATGAGTAAAAACGCTGTCAGTCGTATCATGGTCTTCGTTTTCTTGGTGGTTAGAGATCGTCGTCGTTATGATAAGCTGTCTAAGACTTGTTTGCACGTTTGATTTATTCGAGTTCATTTAGCCGGGAAACATTAATTATCGGTCTATCAACTGTGCTGATTTTTCGATGTATGATCTCTTTCATAAGTCGTGCGGAGAGATGGTGGTCATTTATTGCAGTCAATGGGAACTCGCTTTAGGGACGCGATAACCTTCGAGTCTTTGCGGCGTCACAAATATTCATCAAATAGTTAACGGACTTTATGTGGTGTTTTTATGGTCATGCGATATGTCACCTTGCTCTTTCTTGTCATTACGCATGGATTGTTGACGGCTGCGGAGCGTCCCAACGTGGTCTTAATTATGGCCGATGATGTGAGTTGGGAATGCTTTGGATGCTATGGAGGTCAAGACTATCAGACACCACGAATTGATCGGCTAGCATCGGAGGGGATTCGTTTTGAGCACTGCTACTCAACACCGATTTGCACCCCATCACGTGTAAAACTAATGACTGGGAAATATGGATTCAGAAACTACACGCATTTTGGTTACTTGAATCCTGCTGAGCGCACGTTCGGACACATGATGCAAGAAGTTGGCTACAAGACGGCGATTGCTGGAAAGTGGCAACTCAACGGTCTTTACAACGAGTTACCCGGTCATTTGGACTCTGGCCGACCGCAACAGGCTGGGTTTGATCAGTCGATGCTTTGGCAAGTGACTCGAGGCAAAGGGGGAGATGGAGGTGAGCGATTTTGGAATCCACCACTCGAACACAACGGAAAATTTCTCTCTAAGGATAGTAACGCTGGACGTTATGGTCCGGACATCATGACGGAGTTTGTGTGTGACTTCATCGAAGAGAATCAAGACGAGCCTTTTTTTGTCTACTATCCGATGGTGTTAGTTCACGATCCATTCGTGCCGACTCCACAAACAGTAGGTAATCAAGAGATTACACATGACTTGAACAATGCACCCAAGGGTTATGATGCTAAGAAGAGGAACTTTGTTGCGATGGTCCAATATATGGATTATCTGATTGGCAAAATTACTGACACCGTTGATCGACTAGGACTTGCAGAAGACACCATCATCCTATTTACCGCGGACAATGGAACGAACACGGGCATTAAATCTCAGTGGAACGCAAGAGAAATTAAAGGGGGAAAAGCAGGATTGAAAGATAATGGGACACACGTTCCGTTGATCGCTCGATGGAAAGGCCATGCACCGGCAGGCACCGTGTCGCAAGACCTAATTGATTTCACGGACTTTTATGCAACGCTTCTTGATGTTGCGGGTAAGACAGACGGTGAAGACGAACCCTTTGATGGACGAAGTTTTTTTCCACAGTTAAACGGTGAACGCGGAAATCCGAGGGATTGGGTTTTGTGTCATTACCAATGCTACTGGAACAAGCAACCTGGGCAATTTGTAAGAACCGCGAAATACAAGCTATACCGTGATGGAAGATTTTTTGATGTACCCGTCGATTTGGACGAAGCGAGGGATATTCGTCATGCGATGCCCAAGGACGCACTGCCGATAAAGCGTGAGCTTGAGCATCTGTTGAGGTTGTGCCCACCCGTCTTACCAGGTGCTCTCGGAAAAGATACCACGGAGCGACCTCTTTTTCCTGACATTCCAAATCTGTTGATGGATTAATGGTTTCGAGCATCAGATTGAATGGAAAAGCGTCTGGTAGACGCCTCAATCTTTCGAAAAATAAAATCTCTGCAATGCCTACGCTCGGGATTGTCCGGTAATCAAAAGCTTTGCCCACTGCATTATCAGTGGGAGCTTTTGGCTCAGCCCCCCCCCTAGAGTCGTTGATACATGCAACGTCACTGTTGCGGGTCTGAGCAGGGTGATCAACGACGCTATTTGACCCTTCTCCAATAAACAACCCGTTCAAAACCGAGTGTAACACCTTTGCGATCTAAGTCTTGCTTGGAAAGACTTCGCTCTGGTTGTTGAAAAATTAACCACTTAGCTGGCGAGTCTTTTTCCTAAAAGACGGTGACCTTGTGTAAATACTGTAAGCAGGCATTTGCAAAGGTGAGTGAATTACGGGCGGTGGCACTTGCGACATCCATCACATGAGGTGAGTCTGCAAATTACCCTGGTTTCCGAGGTATTCCAGTTGTTTGATGAAGCGTCAAAGGTGATCTGAACTTAGGTCATGAGTGTCGGTGTTAAGATTCTGAATAGCACAAAAACATGTTAAAAGTATTTGTTTTAGGTGTCGTTAAGCTTATTCTGTTCTCTCTCGTTGTTGGGTGTTCGAATCCGCAACGAGAAGAGTGGAAGCAATTTGAAGACGCCAAGATGATCAATAATCTCGAGAGCCAAGATCGAGCACTGAGAATCCTCCGAAAAATTGAATCTCTCAATCCGGATGCGATCTACAAGGGAACGAGCGTCCAGTTATGGATCGAAGAATGGGAGTCCACTGTAAGGGTTTACAAGGAGAGAGAGAAATTGAAAAACGAGATGTGGGCTTATTGATTATTTTCTTTCGGCGTTCTAATGAAATCTTGTTGGATTCCCCTCACTTTTTTTAGTAAGTAGCCTGCAATTTACTGGCACTTATCTGATACCTTCTGATCGTAAACATGTGTTGAATCATTCTGGTTTCAGACGGCGTGCTTTATGCCCATCCGCATTGAAAAGATACGTACAAACTGTACAGATCAGCGTAGCGATTTATTGGCGACGATACGCTCAAGCGATGGAGAAGATCAAGTTGTCTTTCATCGCCATTCAAGTGTCGACGGTTTGGATGCATTTCCACCACGTCCCGACGCGTTCGTGGTGCTTCTCTTGATGCATGCGATGAAGACCCGGCAAGATATTTGGGTTGATTCCCCGATGGATCCAAATTTGTTGTTTCATCTGCGGAGAGAGATTCAAGTCGTATTAAAGCTTTGCTTTCCAGAGTTGGAGTTGGTCAAAATCGAAGCTCCTACCCGCACTTTATCAGACGCTGTTGTGCCCAAGGAGTATGTCGCAACGGGATTTAGCGGAGGTGTCGATAGCATGCAATTAATTCATCGTAAGCTTCACGATGAATCGTTACCTTCTGATTATGTGGTGAACATGCTGATGCATCACAATGTTGGTAGCGTTGCAAATCTGGAACAATATTTAGTGAATTACCGCCACACTGCGCAGTTCGCTGCGGATTTCGATTTAGCAATAGCAGGTGCATCTTGTGAGACCGGTAGATTCTTCGATGGATATTCGTTCTTGGAAACGCATACGTTGAGGACAGTCGCTGCTACGCTGTCTTTGTCTCCCATTTACAAAAGATACCTATTCGCATCCGGAACTGACTTGAAAGTGGGGCTTCGTATATTTCCAACGCGAGTAATTGACGCTGGCAATCCTTTTCTTTTGCCTCTATTGGAAACGCTAGAATGCCAATTCCTTCAGTTCGGAGCAGAGTGCACGCGTCTTGAAAAAATGTTGGAGATTCTGGGTAATCAAAAACTGCTGCCTCATGTTAATCTTTGCGCTCGTGTGTCTCATGACAATTCAATTTTTCTTAACTGCGCTAGATGCTTCAAGTGCTTCCCTTTTTTGTTGATCGCTGAAGCTGTTGGAAGACTAGAAGATCTAGGTGACAACTTTGATCTCTCGTCTTTCTATCAACATAAATCACGCTGCTTCACAAATTTTTTTATCGATGCTCTGGGGCCAAGAAAGCAGCAAACCAATCGGCAAGTTGCGTGGTTTCTACGAAATCACTCGCCAGCGTTGCACCCTTGGGGTATCCGAGCGCTGCTGCAAGTGGTTCCGGATCCGATCTCTGACTCACACGTAGACGACCTTCTGAGTAAGATCGCCTAATTGAGACCTTATTCACGGATGTTTTACACTGGCGAAATTATCGCTGCCGTTGTGAAAGAATCGAATGGTCGGGATTTGTCGGTGGGAAACGTATGTGATGAAAAGGTGTTGGCAAGCAGTTTTCGAATCGCTGCGTGAGTTTTATCTGATTGGAGATACCAAGTCGGTACGAAAAATCTCTTTCTTTTCGGAAGCTGGTGTACAATCAGTAGCCATGCCTGAAGAGATGATTGATCAACCATGATTGAGTGAGATAAGAATGGCCATGATGGATGGTATTCATTGCAATCGACATCGACAGCAAAGGACATTCCGTCGGCGAGATGCGTTACAGATCGGTGCGTTAGGCCTGCTTGGAATCGGAATGCATCAAGTAACTGGGTTGCGTGATATTTTTGCTTCGGGTGACAGTCCGAGTCAAAAGACCGGCAAGAATTGCATTTTTATTTTCTTGTCCGGTGGCTTATCGCAGCATGATAGTTTTGACATGAAGCCGCATGCGACGGATTCGATTCGTGGTGAGTTTCGACCGATAGCCACTAAGACGCCCGGACTACATATCTGTGAGCATCTTCCAAAGCTTTCGCAAAGAAGTGAGCAATGGTCGCTTTGTCGCACATTGACTCACGGATCAAATGAGCACTCGGCAGCACATCACATCATGCTAACCGGTCACTCTAGGTTGCCTGTCGGTTTTCAGCCTAATGCGCCCAATCGAGGAAATGATCCTTCCATTGCATCGGTAGCAAATGATGCCTTGCGATCCAAGCAACGTAGCCAACTTCCTCCGGTTGCAGTTTTGCCCGAACGGTTAGTTCATAACAGTGGACGTGTGATACCTGGGCAAGACGGAGGTAGCATGGGTTTTCGTCATGATCCTTGGTTTATTGAGGCATCTTCGTTTCATAACCAGTCTTATGGGGCATATCCAGAATTTTCATTTGACCATCAAAATCGTGGTAAGGTCGACGACCGTATTTTTCAATCGCCACAATTAACCCTTCCTCATGGCTTAGGGATGGCAACGGTACAAGAACGAATCAAGTTACTGAAAGATTTGAATCGACAGCGAACCCATCTCGAGATGAGTGCTGGAGTGCAAGATTTTGACCGCCATCGCGATGGCGCGATTTCTTTGTTGACAAAGTCGAATATCAACGAAGCATTGGATGTAAAGAATGCAGATTCGCGGGATCTGGATCGTTACGGCAGACATTCTTTTGGATGGTCACTTCTGATGGCTCGACGGCTCGTCGCTGCTGGTATCAGTTTGGTTCAGGTTAATCTTGGTAATGATGAGACGTGGGACACTCACGGTAATGCCTTTCCTCATCTGAAAAACAACTTGTTTCCACCTACCGATCAGGCTGTATCGGCACTGTTAGATGACCTGCGTGCTTCTGGGGAATTAGAGAACACGTTGATTGTTATGGCTGGTGAATTTGGGCGAACACCCAAAATTACACACCTTGAGAAACATTATAAACTTCCGGGACGAGATCACTGGGGAGCCCTGCAATCCGTTTGGTTTGCCGGAGGCGGATTGAGTGGTGGAAATGTCCTCGGCCGATCAGACTCTATGGGAGCCTATCCGGAGGAGGATCCTGTGACGCCAGAGGATTTTGCGGCGACAATTTACAACGCGCTTGGTATTCCTCTGAATGCAACTTGGCTAGACGCAGGCGGGCGACCCCATCAGGTATACAAGGGACGACCTATATTTGGTGCAACATAACCATGCCATTTTGATTGAATCATCAACTACTTGGCATTTGAACGAAAAACAATAACACGCGAGATCATTGTGTTTAAAATTGCTGTCTGCATTTGTGATTTAGAAATTAGAGAAAGAAATTTCCATGGAGCGTAGCTGCCGAGATTTTCGCAACGCTGTACGGATGAGTCGGCGGCAATTACTAACAGCTGGTTCTCTATCCGCATTAGGGTTAGGGATTGGTGACGTCGAGCATCGAGCAGCTCTTGCTGCGCAAGCCGGATTAAATTTGCCTGCCAAGCGGGCGAAGGCATGTATCTTTTTATTTATGTGGGGGGGTCCAAGTCAGTTAGAGACTTTCGACCTCAAGCCAAATGCTCCATCGGAGATTCGTGGCGATTTTAAACCCGTCTCGACCAAGGTTCCCGGCTTTCAACTCTGCGAACACTTTCGTGGTTTATCTGGGATTGCGGATAAGTTCTCGATTGTTCGATCCCTATCACACGATGATCCTGCCCATTTATCTAGCGGTCACGCGACGCTCACCGGCCAGCTAGCACCTGTACTCAAAAGTGATGCAGATCCACCAAGTGCGAAGGATTCACCACACATAGGTTCGCTGGTTTCAAAATTTAGCGGGTCAGACCAAGGCCTACCATCGTTTGTTGCGATGCCATGGAAAGCTTTTCATCCAGCAGCGCCTGGTGGTGAAGCGCCGGGACAGCACGGGGGTTGGTTAGGTTCAGCCTATGATGGCATGCTGCTTGATGGCGATCTCAATGCTCCAAATTGGCGGCCTAAAGGATTGACATTACCTGATGGAATTTCACTGGAACGCTTGCAGTCTCGTTCCGAGTTGCTGAAAGTATTAGATGGACAGAGAGAAGCTTTGCAGCGGAGAACGGATGCATCGGGCTATTCTGAGCATCAGCTTCGAGCGTTAAGGATGATTCGTTCTGATGCGGTACGTTCAGCTTTTGATCTCGAGAAAGAAACGGATGCAACACGGGACAAGTACGGGCGTAATATCCACGGGCAATGTGTCTTAATGGCACGTCGGTTGGTAGAACATGGCGTACCGGTCGTTTCTGTTAATTGGCACAACGATGGCAAGAACTTTTGGGATACTCACGGCGACAATTTCAATCGCTTAAAAAATGATTTGATTCCACCTAGCGATCAGGCGTTAACCGCATTGATTACCGATCTGGAAGACCGCGGTATGCTGGATGAAACACTTGTGGTGTGGGTAGGAGAATTTGGTCGCAAGCCTCAGATTACAGCAAATAATGCGGGACGTGAGCACTGGCCATTCTGCTACAGCGGACTGTTGGCCGGAGGAGGGATGAAGCAAGGTGCAATTTATGGAGCGAGTGATAAACATGCAGCTTATCCTTCAGAAGATCCTGTAACGCCACAGGATTTTGCAACAACCATTCTTTACGCGATGGGGTTGCCTATTGAGGCCCATCTTTTAGATCGTGAAGATCGACCACGACCCATCACTTCCGGCAAGGTGCTACATGATTTACTTGCCTAGTTATCGAACAAACACGTTTGCTCACGTGATTTTAGGATTGGTTCACCGCCGACTTCGTTTGCTGATGGACTTTATCTTCATCGGATTACTCAGTGTACTGCCGTATACGAAGTTAAGCGGCCAACAAATTACGGATATCCACCCACAAGTAATCGAGCGGGGTGCGCAGACAACGATCGAAATCTCTGGGACAGGGCTGACACAAGATATGAAATTCATATCGATGATCGACGGGTTAACAAACCAAGTTGTCAGTGCGAGTCCGACAAAATTGCAATTATCGATAGGAATCCCAGAGCACGCAGAATTGGGTCCAAGTTATTTATGGTTCGCAACTAGATCGGGCATTATAAAAAGGCATTTAGTCTTAGTTGACGATTTGAAAACAAGTTCAGAAGGTAAAGAGAATCACTCATTTGACTTTTCACAAGCAATCAGCATCGATTCTTCAATCGAAGGAACCTGTGATGGTGTCACGGAGGATTATTATCAGTTCACCGTTCAGGAAGATCAAAAGATTTTTGTTGCGGTGCTCGTCCAATGTCTGCGATCAACCATGGATCCAGTTGTAGAATTGATGGATCATCAAGGATCGGTCATCGAAATTTTCGACGATCATGAACTTGGGCCTGATTGCCTATTTTCGTATTCATTCTCTGAAGCTGGGAAATACTACTTAAAGATCTACGATAGTCGTCATGCGGCAGTTGGTTCTACCTACCAATTGCGTGTTACCAGTGCCCCAATTGCCATGACCACTTATCCGCTTGCTGCGATGGCAGGAACCACGGTTAACGCGGATGTGCGTGAGATCAATGGGCGGGTCATTCGGCAACTACAGGTGGCGGTTCCAGAGCAAAAGTTAGGTGTCATTCAGCTAGATGCGGATAGCCAAGATAATCGAAGAGGAAATCATGTTCCTCTTATGTGTTTTCCCTATGAACAAGTGTTGGAGTCTGAGGTCGTTGGCCCTTTGGTCGCCCCTGTCGGCATCAATGGATGCTTGAGCGCATCCGAGGAAATAGACCGTTACACGATTGACGGCAAGAAGGATCAGACGATCCGCGTTCAATCCAATTTCGCTATCTTGGGCAGTCCTACCCTTGCTTGCGTCAAGCTATCTAACGAAGCGGGTGATATCATTGCTCGCACGAGCAACAAGGAACCAGATAGCTGGACTCTCACTTCGAAATTACCTGCCGATGGAAAGTATTTTCTTGAGATTTATGACTTGTTGGGTCGCGGAGGAGATCCATATATCTACAGTCTGCAATGCACATCCGATGGCTCATTCTCAATTTCATTGAAGCCAGATCCAAAGGCAAAAGAAGACTTCATCGTACCCTCGCAAAAAGGTGCGTTCTCTCTCGATCTGCAGATACAGCGTTTCGGATACGACGGTGCGATCAATTTGAGTTTACTTTCCGAAAGTGATTCGTTGACGCTGTTGAATCCCGTCATCCCTGCCGGTGCAACCGAGGCAAAAATATTTATCGCTTCCGCTGAACATTCTCAATCAGAGCAACTTGAGCTTATTCGACTGCTTGCAAAAAGTTCGACCCAACCGCAGCTCCAATGCAGCGTTGATTGCGTTGCCCTGCGGCGGGTTAAGGAGCCGCATGTTGCTTACCCAGTGCTCGGTAGCGAGACAGTGATTGCTATCTCTAGAGGTGAGAATCCTGAGTCGTTTTTTCAATTTAAGAAACCCGAAACTGTAAGGTTTGCGAAGCCTCTACTCAAGCAAACCGTGACGGTTGAGGTGGTCCGTGCAAACGAGAAGTTCAAAAGCCCTGTTTATTTAGCGACATCGCGGCTCAATTCTGAATGGGATCTATCAGATGCAGCCGAGGGTGATCGCCATCAGTTAACGTTGCAACGTACCAACGCATATAGCCAGCCAGCCGAAGTCAATCTTCCTTTTTTTGGGGAGCTGGATGGTGTTGGATTAGTTGAATCTTGCAATCTAAAAATTGATTGGTTTGATCCAGTTAGTGTGAGGCTTGATGTTCTGCAACCCGCAGTGCAAGGTGGTTTGGTTGTGGGCGAATTGGTGTTTACAAGAGAAGGAAAAGCGAACGGGCCAGTTACGATCCACTTCAAAGAAATGCCACAAGGTTATGAAATTCCCATGCCTGTGGAGATTTCTGCGGATGAGACGGTCGTCCCCATCACCTTTGCAGTGGGCGAGGAAGCCTCTTTGGATGAAGGTCAGTTCGCTCTGCTCGAAATAGTGAGTCAATATGGAGACGAAGATTTCACCACTGAGATCAAAATGTCGTTGCCCGACCTTGTAGAGAAACCAATCAGTTTGAGTGTTTATCCCGACCGTGTTCGATTGACAAATGCAAGAGATCAACAGCAGCTAGTCGTCACGGGTTTTAATCGCGATGGCTCCATACGCGACTGGACACAAGATGCAACATTCACGCTTAGCAATGTTGAGGTTGCAAAAGTGAATAAGACGACACTGCTCCCAGTTCGTGATGGAAATACCGTATTGCGAGTAGAGGCCGGAGGATTAAGTCATGAAGTACCGGTGGAGGTCATTAACGCCGAGCGAAGTCGACTCGTTGAGTTCGAATCAGAAGTATTAACCGCCCTGTCAAAAAAGGGCTGTAACTCAGGGGCTTGTCACGGTTCACCGAGTGGAAAGGGTGGGTTTCGGCTTTCTTTACGCGCGTTTGATAAGAAACTGGACGAGCTCACGTTGATTCGTGAAAACTTTGGGCGACGAGTTAATCCAATCGAACCGGATAAAAGTCTTTTGCTAACCAAGCCGCTGATGAAGGTGTCACACGGTGGTAATCGCCAATTACGCGAGGGCGAAGTTAGCCACGAAATCATACGGCAATGGATCGCGGAGGGCGCTAAGGCAGACTCGGCAGAGCAACCACGAATCTCGGCGTTAAAAATTTTCCCGAGTAAGAAAAGGATCCTGCGTCTGAGAGATGAGTATCAGCAGTTAGCCGTCACCGCAAACGATTCGAACGGGCAATCACGGGATATCACCAATTTGGCAACCTACCAGTCATCCGATGCCAATATCGCGACGGTAGATGAGAATGGTTTGATAAGAGCCATTGCAAAGGGCGAAGTTGCGATACTTGTGCGACTACTTGAGCATGTCGAAACACTACAGGTATTGGTTGTAGATGAGCCAATCGACTCTTCGTGGCAAAGTCCGCCACCTGCTAACTACATCGATGAAATCGTTAATGAAAAACTGCGACTGCTCAATTATCCTTTGGCTCCTTTGTGTAGCGATGATGAATTTCTACGGCGTGCTAGTTTTGATTTGCTGGGTGTGCTTCCCGCAATCAATCGAACACAAGAATTTCTTAATAGTAATGATCCGAACAAGCGAAGAATCCTCATTGACGAGTTTCTAGACGACCCTCAATTCGCCAAATATTGGGCGTTAAAATGGGGCGATCTCTTGAAGATGACTCAAAAGTCATTAGGGGATCAAGGTGTTTTTAAATATCATCGCTGGGTGGAATCAGCATTTCGCCAGAACATGCCTTATGATCAATTTGCCGCAAACTTACTGACATCGTCTGGTAGCACTTTTGCAAATCCTGAAGCTAATTTTTTCAAAGCGGCATCCGACGTGAATGAGTCCGTTGAGACGGTTTCCCAAGTTTTTCTGGGTGCACGTCTTCAATGTGCTAAATGCCACAACCATCCATTCGAGCGGTGGACGCAAGATAACTACTACGGGTTGGCGGCCTTTTTTAATCGCGTTCAGCAAAGAAAAACACAGCGCCCCGGCGAGACACAAATTTTCACCGTTCAAGAAGGTGAGGTGACGCAGCCTCGAACTGGACAAGTCATGCAACCGTGGGTCCCCGGGGGTAGTCATTTCGAGCAAGACGACACTAGAGATCGCCGGCGCACTTTTGCGAATTGGTTAGTGGATCGTGGTAATCCTTATTTTGCAAAGGTTGAGGTGAATCGTATTTGGAGTTCATTTTTCTACCGTGGGATCGTTGAGCCGATAGATGATTTTCGCGACTCGAATCCTCCCACTAACTCTAAGTTGCTCAATCAGCTCGCAGACGCATTTGTCGATTCGGGTTATGACAGAAAGCAGCTGATTCGAACCATCATGAATAGTCGCACCTATCAAACTGGTTACGCATCCAATCAAGAAAGTGGTAAAGGCTCTGAATATTTTTCGCATCAGGAACCACGTTTATTGGGGGCAGAACAAATTTTCGACGCGATTAATCATGTGTTAATGTTGCCGTCAGGTTTTAGTGCGCTCCCGCCTCAGATGTTAGCAACTCAATTGCCTGCGACTGATCTAGTGAAGATAGACTTCTTGAAAGTATTTGGTCAGCCGGAACGTGGAACGGTTTGTGCATGTGAACGCAGTGGTGATGCGAATCTTGGAATGGCAATTGAATTGTTTAATGGAGATTTAATACACCAGAAGCTAAGGGACGGAAACAATCGGTTCCGTCAATTGATCACGGCAGGCGCTTCGGTTGAGGACGTGATCACTGAACTATATCTCGCGGCATTTTGTCGTAATCCCACTACAAATGAGTTGACCGCAGCTCGAGAGCACTGCGAGAAGACTGAGGATATCGCCGCAGCAATCGAAGATATTTGCTGGGTCATTTTCAACACTGATGAGTTTTTATTTCAGCATTAATAGATAATAGATGACCCACAAAATACTTGCGATATTTTTTCTGGTTTTGTCAACACTTGCATACGGGGAAGAACCCGCGACCGGTGTGAGCTTCAGAACGCAGATCGCGCCGATTCTTTATCAGCAGTGCATTGCCTGCCATGGTGCGAGGCGTGCAGAAGGTGGTTATCGCGTCGACAAGTACGGCGAGCTTTTCAAGGTCGGCGATTCTGGTGAAATACCCATCGAGAAAGGGAATGCGAGCTCAGCTGAACTTTACCTTCGATTAATTAGTGACGATGAATCAACTCGAATGCCTCTAGATGCTCATCCTCTATCAACGGAGCAAATTGCTTTAATAAGAAATTGGATCGACACCGGCGCGTCGTTTGACGGTGATGATATTGCTGACCCTTTATCGCTATTAATACCTGCAGCTCAGTACGACGATCCACCCGCGACGTATCCGAATACCGTTCCCATCACTGCTGTCGCGTTTAACGATGACGGGAGTCAGTTGCTGGTATCGGGATACCATGAAGTAGTGGTTTGGGATTATCAACAAAAAAAGATCATGCGCCGAATTCGGAACCTGCCCCAACGCATCCACGCAATTGCAATTGCTAAGGATAGGAACACAATCGCCATCGGCGGTGGTGAACCAGGGGTGCGTGGAGAAGTTCGAGTGATTGACTTCGAGACCGGGTCTCTGGTGGGAGTGGTGGCGAGGTCGGAAGACATTGTGATGGATCTGGCTTTTCGACCGAATACTGATCAGTTGGCTGTCGCAATCGCGGATGGAACGATTCGAATTGTCGAATGCGAAACGATGAAACTTGTCAAAAAAATAGCGAGCCACGCGGGGCAAGTGAATGCAATCGCATGGAGTGAGGACGGTGAACTATTAGCTTCTGCGAGCGAAGATCACTCGACGAAAGTTTTTCGAGGCGATCATTTTGAATTAATAGCAAGCTACTCGGGTGATGGATCGCCGGTCAAAGCAGTCGGCATTAATTCCGAGAAAACGGAAATTGTATCGCTAGGAAGCGAAAAAAAATTGCACCGATGGAAACTAGAGGATGCAAAAAATCTTTCGCATGTTGAACTTGTCAATACAGGAATCAGAGGACGGTGGCTGAATAATCAAATGATGATTGCTGGGAAGGATGGTGGGGTAGTCGTCGTCGATCCGGTCGCCAATCAAAAATTGAAAACATTTGAGGGGCATCGTGATTGGGCGACTTCAATTTGTTGGACTCAATCACAAGCCATGAAAGATAAAAAATATGTCGCAGCAGGTTACTTTGACGGGATCGTGCAGATTTGGGGTTTCGAGGATGGACAACTCCTTCACCAATGGTCAGGGAATCCATGAGTGATTCGATCAAAATGTTCCGATAGTTTGAAAAGGCGAACGTTAGTGGTTCAAGTTGTGGTCGAGAAAAATCATCAGAATCGCTAAATGCGACCTTTAGTGATTTAGTTTTTGGCAGGCTTAGTTTCTTGAGGATGCAAACAAAAGTGAATAATACGAAGAGGCGATCCATGATAGATTTTTCGAGACGATCGGTGCTTCGTGGCGGAGGAGCAACTCTGTTACTTCCGTTCATGGACTCTCTTGCTTGGTCTCAAAAAACTACCGATCCAATTGTTAAGCCCAGCAAGAAGCTAGCGATTGTCTACCTTCCCAATGGAATTGTTCGGCGATGTTTTTTTCCCGGAGAAGAAAACGCGGAAATTCCAGAATTCATTGGTGGGTTCAACGCGGACAAAACAAAAAATGAGCGTAGGTTTCACAACCAGCCGGGGACGTATTCCCTCGATTTGACATCAACCCTCGAGCCGCTTCGATCCCATGTGAATGACATCACTCTAATTACGGGTTTAGATCGCACCTACAAAAACGGCCAAGATGTTCACGCGCAAGGTGCTTCGTGTTACCTGACGAGTGTTTCGCCCGAGCAGGCAGAAAATCTGGGTTTGGCGCATCCGAACGGCCGCACTTTGGATCAGTTGATTGGTGATTCCATTGGCTATTCAAGTATTTACAACACAATCGAGATAAGCTGTAACGGCTTCACAGCTCCGAAGGAGCCAATCGAATTTGATAATATTTCATGGTACGGACCTGGAAAAATTGCGCCGTCAATTCGTGAGCCAAGAAAGCTATACGATCGCCTTTTTCTCCGTGAAAGTTATCGATCCCATGTTGGCGATGTCACGGACCTAGTACTTGCCGATGCTCGTAGTCTTTCAAACAAGTTAGGCGCCCAAGACCGGCAAACGCTTGACGAATACATGGCGATGGTTCGAAACATCGAACAGCGAATCAACAAAATGGAGCAGTTATTATCTGGGGTGAATATCAAAATCCCAAAGAATGAAATTTTACCGCGCGGTGAATACATCCGTCTGCAAATGGATCTCATGCTGCTTGCTTTTCAAATGGGAATCACCCAAGTAGCAACTTTCATGATTGGTCCTGAGCGATGGGATGCAACATTGATGTACGAAGGTGTTTTCGATCAACCTGTTCAGCATCACAACATGACGCACAACCAAAAAGGAGATGGTTACAAAGACTTGCAAAAGATTGACATCTTTCACATGGAGCAATTTGCATACCTGATCAAAAGATTAAAAGAGATTCCCGAAGTTGACGGGAGTCGCATGATAGATCAATCGCTGGTGGCTTTCGGTGCCGGATTGGGCGATGGTGCCACCCATCAATACTATGATCTGCCGATGATGATCGCTGGAAAAGCTCAAGGGCAAATAAAACAAGGTCGCTTCATCAAGATGCCTAGCGGAACGCTCAACTCTAATCTTTGGCTCACTATCGCCAATTTGATGGGTATGGACATCGAATCTTACGCTGACAGTACGGGTGTGATTTCTGAGCTTTGGTCTTAAATCATTTCCTAAGGTCTGGCAGTCACAAATCCGTTAGTGCTCGCTTTTGCAGATCCATCTTCAAACAACAATGGCTGAATATGTATGTGATTCGAACAGTTCTTTTTCTTCATTGTTTAT